>DASWUI010000646.1:0-2903 GCA_036401715.1 Ramlibacter sp.
GTACACCTCCGGGTGCCCGAAGAACCAGAAGATGTGCAGGAACATGGTCGGGTCGCCGCCGCCGGCCGCGTTGAAGAAGCTGGTGCCGAAGTGGCGGTCGGTGAGCAGCATCGTGATCGAGCCGGCGAGCACCGGCATCACCGCGATCAGCAGGTAGGCGGTGAGCAGCCACGTCCACACGAACATCGGCATCTTCATGAGCGTCATGCCCGGGGCGCGCATGTTCAGGATCGTGGTGATGATGTTGATCGAGCCCATGATCGAGGAGGCGCCGAGGATGTGCACCGCCAGGATCGTCATGTCGATCGCCATGCCCTGCTGGATGATGAGCGGGGGATAGAGCGTCCAGCCCGAGCCCGCGGCCCCGCCCGGCACGAAGAACGACGAGATGAGCAGCAGCGCGGCCGGGATCAGCAGCCAGAAGCTCCAGTTGTTCATCCGCGGGAACGCCATGTCGGCGGCGCCCACCTGCATCGGGATGAGCCAGTTCGCGAAGCCCACGAACGCCGGCATGATCGCGCCGAACACCATGATCAGCCCGTGCACCGTGGTGAGCGAGTTGAAGAACATGGGATCGACCAGCTGCAGGCCGGGCTGGAAGAGCTCGGCGCGGATCAGCAGCGCCATCGTGCCGCCCGTCAGGAACATGGCGAACGCGAACCACAGGTACATCGTGCCGATGTCCTTGTGGTTGGTCGTGTACATCCAGCGGGTGAATCCCGCCGGCGGGCCGTGGTGGTCGTGGGCCGCGCCGTGTCCGTGGTCGTGGTCGTGAGCGTGGGTGGCTGTGCTCATGGGGGTGTGCTCCGCTTTCTCTATCTCGTGGATGTCGGGGTCAGCGCGCGGCGGCGATCATGTGATCGACCGCGGCCTTCACCGCTTCGTCGCTGAGCGCCGTGTTGCCGCCCTTCGGCGGCATCGCGCCCTTGCCCTTGAGGGCCGTGGCGTACAGGGTGTCCTTGCCCTGCTTCCGGCGCGGCG
Organism: Ramlibacter sp.; assembly: GCA_036401715.1. Classification (GTDB taxonomy): domain Bacteria; phylum Pseudomonadota; class Gammaproteobacteria; order Burkholderiales; family Burkholderiaceae_C; genus Ramlibacter. Next base: position 982 of record DASWUI010000646.1, read on the forward strand.
CCCAGGCGGCCTTGTCGCCCATCTTGGGAGCGCCCGCCACGCCCGCGCCGTGGCAGACGTTGCAGGCGGTGTCATAGGTGGACTTGCCGTCCGCCTTGCCGGGGGCGGCGGCGCCGGCGGCTTGCGCCGCGGCCACCTGCTGCGGCTGCGCCTGGCCCTGCGCGGGCGCCTCCTGCGGCACGGCGGCGGGCGTGGGCGGCGGCATCTTCGCCTTCTCGGCCTTCACCCAGCTCGCGTAGTCGGCCTCGGACTTCACCTCCACCACGATGGGCATGTAGGCGTGCTCCTTGCCGCAGATCTGGCTGCACTGGCCGCGGAAGGTGCCGACCTTCGTGGCGGTGAACCACGCGTCCTTCACGAAGCCGGGGATGCCGTACTGGTTCACGCCGAGCTGCGGCACGTACCAGCCGTGGATCACGTCCTGCGAGGTGATGAGCAGCCGCACTTTCTTGTTCACCGGAACCACCATGGGGCGGTCCACCTCGAGGAGGTAGTTCTCGTTCTTCTTCGCGCCCACCTTGGTGAATTCCTCGATCTGGTCGCGCGGCGTCGACAGGTTGGACGTGAAGCGCAGCCCGTCCTGCTGGTAGTCGTATTCCCAGCGCCACTGCAGCGCCGTCACCTTGACGGTGATGTCCGCGCCGCCCGCATCCTTCATCTCGAGCATCGTGCGCGTGGCCGGCCACGCCATCGCCACCAGCACCACCAGCGGCACGACCGTCCAGATGATCTCGATGGTGGTGTTCTCGTGGAACTGCGCCGCCTTGGCGCCCTGGGAGCGGCGATGCTTGAAGATCGACCAGAACATCACGCCGAACACGAGGAAGAAGATCACCACGCACACCCACAGGATGCCCCAGTGGAGGTTGTAGGCGTCCTGGGCCATGGGCGAGGCCGGCGGCAGGATGTCCATCGCGTAGTCCGCGAGCGCGGCGCCGGAAGCGAGCAGGGAAAGGGCGAACAGCGTGGGGGCGCGCAGGTGTTTCAAAAGCATGTGCAGACCTTTATCCGGGTTTCTCATATTTCGCGGTGACGGTCATCCGCCCGCGGAGGCTCTCCGCGAGCTGGCGCCGCCCCTCGTCCGACAACATCCTCCCCAGCGGCACCGTGCGCCCGGCGTATGCCAGGCGCAGCGTGCATCGCGTGCCGCGGCCTGCCATCTCCACGCGCGCCCACGGACGGTGCGCGACGAAGCGGGTATGCCTGCTCGCGTCGCGCGCCTCCAGCCTGACCTCGTGCTCGCCCACCTCGAGGCGCTCGAAATCCGCGTCGTGCTGGCCGAGCACGCGGAAGGCGAACGCCAGGAAGGCAACCTCGAGGCCGGCGAAAGGCATCACCGGCCATGCTCCGAAGGCCATGGCCCCGGCCGCGACGCCCAGCGTCGTTGCCGCGATCATCCCGAGGACCCAACGCCTTGCCACGATGCCCAGCGAACGGTTGGGCCTCGACAAATGGACAAACGGCGGGGGATCCACGGAGGGAGCCATCGGAAGTGCCGCTCCAAAACCGGGGCCATTCTAGCCGACCGGGACCCCAATGCGCAAAAACGGGGCGGTATATGCCGCTTTTCAGTCCTTCGGCTCTTCCTCGCTGCCGGTGCCTTCGTCCTCGGCGGGCCGCGCAGGGATTCGATAGGCCTCCGAAGCCCAGGCGCCGAGGTCGGTCAGGCGGCAGCGCGGGCTGCAGAAGGGGCGCGACGGATTCGACTCCGCGTACACCGCTGGCTTGCCGCACGCCGGGCAGGGGACCTCGCGCGCGCGGCCCGTCCCTTCCTTGCGGCCCGCCTTCCCGCTCACAGGTTGCAGAAGGCCAGCTCGAAGGGCACGTCCTGCTCGTACACGCGCGTCTTCTGCACGCTGTCGGGAAGCAGGAAGCGCACGTTGAGGGCGTACTTGTTGGCGCTGATCTCCGGCACGCACGGC
>DASWUI010000647.1:0-3230 GCA_036401715.1 Ramlibacter sp.
CCCGAGCTGCGCGAGGACCGCGGCGAGCTGCAGGCCGCGCGCGCCGGCACGCTGCCGGCGATGCTGCAGCTGGCGGACCTGCGCGGCGACCTGCACGTGCACACCTCGGACAGCGACGGGCGCGATGGCCTGGAGGCCATCGCCCAGGCAGCCGCGGCGCGCGGGCTGCGCTACCTGGCGATCACCGACCATTCCCCGCGGCTGGCGGTGACCCACGGCCTCACGGCGTCCCGCCTCGCGCGCCAGGCCGATGCCATCGATGCGCTCAACGAGCGCCTGCGCGGGCTCACGCTGCTCAAGGGGGTGGAAGTCGACATCCTCGAGGATGGCGCGCTGGACCTGCCGGATGCCGTGCTCGGCCGCCTCGACCTGGTCGTCGGCGCCATCCACCACGCATTCGACCTGCCGGCGCAGCGGCAGACCGAACGCATCCTGCGCGCCATGGACCACCCGTTCTTCAGCATCCTGGCGCACCCGGGCGGGCGGCTGCTGCCGGACCGCCCGCCCTGCGCGTTCGACCTCGAGCGCGTGCTGCGCCATGCGCGCGAGCGTGGCTGCTTCCTCGAGCTCAATGCGCAGCCGACGCGATTGGACCTGGATGACCGCGCCTGCCGGATGGCGCGCGACGCCGGCGTGCTGGTGAGCATCGCCAGCGACGCGCACGGGGTGCTGGAGCTCGCCAACCTGCAGTGGGGCGTGGGCCAGGCGCGGCGCGGCTGGCTGGAACCCGCGCACGTGCTCAACACGCGGCCACTGGCGCAACTGCGGCGGCTGCTGGCGGCCACCATGGGGCGTCCCGTGCACGCGCTCGCCGCCTAGAAAGAAGGAGATCGCATGGACAGCATCCTCGTCGTCTGCTACTCGTACACGGGCGTGTCGCGCACCGCCGCGCGGCAGCTCTGCGCGCAGCATGGCTGGCCCCTGGGAGAGATCCGCGACGAACATCCGCGCACCGGCGCCTCCGGCTACCTGCGTTGCGTGCTGGACGCGCTGCTGCGCCGCCATCCGCACATCCGCTACGAGGGACCCGACCCGGGCGATTTCCGCACCGTGGTGCTGGTGTCGCCGATCTGGGTGTGGCGGCTGGCGGGCCCGATGCGCAGCTTCGTCGCCGGCTACCACGACGCGCTGCGGCGTGTGGCGATGCTGAGCACCATGGGCTCGGGCGGTGCGTCCAATGCGATCGCGGAGGTGGCGCACCTGCTCGGCCATGCGCCGGTGCATGCGGCCGCGGTGCTGCAGCGCGACGTGGAGCAGGGCCGCTGTGCCGAGGTGCTGCGCGCCTTCGCCGATGCCCTGCAGCCGCGCTCCACCGCCGCGCAATCGCCGGTGGTGCCTGCCTGGCATGCGGCACCGCGCGAAGTCCCGCCGGTGCCCGACCAGCCCTGAGGGGCGCGGCCGCTCAGTCCGGCGCCAGGTGGGGCGGTGACTGGCCCTCGGCCGGTTCGCCTGTTTCGGGATCGAGCCAGGCGTTCAGGCCCAGCTCGTCCTCCGCATCCGCCAGCGATTCACCGGGCTCCGGCGCATCGGCCGGGGCGTCCCGGTCCGCCTGCGCCAGCGCGTAGCTGGCGAAGGGGCCCACTTCACCGAGGCCGTCGGTGGCGATCCAGTAGAAGCCGTCCGGGCGTTCGACGATGGCGTGGCTCATGGCCGCCTCACTCCGCGCGCGAGCGCTGCTGGTCGCGCCGCGTGCGGATGGTGTCTTCCAGCTTGCGGTGCGCGGCATCGAAGGCGTCGCGCACGGCGACGTACACGTCCTCCGCGTGCGTGCGGTTGATCGCCAGCTCCTGGCCGGGGATGGTGACGTCCACGCGCACGGTGAATGGGCGCCCCTGGTTCTGGTGCTTGTGTTCCTGCGCGATCGTGACGCGCCAGGCGATCACGTCGGGGCACAGGCGTTCGATGTGGGCCACGCGCGAGCGCACCGTGGCTTCGAGCGCGTCGGAATGGGCAATGTCCAGGAAGCGGATGTCGAGGGGCAGTTTCATGGCAGCAAGATCGTTGTCGATGCCTTCACCATCGCCGATGCCGCCTGCAGGCGGGTTGAGCTTCCTCAACAACTTGGCGGGCGGGCCGGACAAGATGGCTGCCATGCAAGGAGGACGAATCATGAGGAATCATGCGCTTTATGCCGCGGCCCTGGGTGCCGCGATCCTGGCCGGATGCACCACGCCGCCCGGCCGTGAGCAGGAGCAGGCCGGGGCCGTGGTCGGCGCCGTCGTGGGCGGGGTGCTGGGCTCGCAGATCGGGCACGGCGGCGGCCGGGCGGTCGCGACCGTCGCCGGCACCATCCTCGGCGGGATGGTGGGCGGGAGCGTCGGCCGTTCCATGGACGATACCGACCGCCTGAAGGCCGCGCAGGCGCTGGAGACCAGCCGCACCGGCGTGGCCTCGCAGTGGCGCAACCCGGACACGGGCTACGAGTACGTCGTCACGCCCACCCGCACCGTGCAGACGGCGCAGGGCCCCTGCCGCGAATACACGATGGACGGGGTGATTGGCGGACGCAGCGAGAAGGTGTACGGTACGGCCTGCCGGCAGCCCGATGGCAGCTGGCGCGTGGTGAACTGAGGCAATCCATGTTCCAGGACCGCATCGACGCAGCCGGACAGCTGGCCAAGGCGCTCGCGCACCTGCGCGGCGAGCACCCGCTCGTGCTGGCGATCCCGCGCGGCGCCGTGCCGATGGCCGCGCTGATCGCCCGCGAGCTCGACGGTGACTTCGACCTGGTCCTGGTGCGCAAGCTGCACGCGCCGGGCGCCCCCGAATTCGCGGTGGGCGCCGTCGACGAGGCCGGCTGGGTGTACCTGGCGCCGCACGCCTCGGCCGTGGGCGCCACGCCCGGCTACGTGGCCGAGCAGAAGGCGCTGCAGCTGGAGGAACTGCGGCGGCGCCGGGAGCTGTACACGCCGGGCCGCTCGCATCCGGAGGTCGCGGGCCGCACCGTGGTCATCGTGGACGACGGGCTGGCCACCGGTGCGACCATGGTCGCCGCGCTGCATGCCGTGCGCCAGCGCGCGCCCGCCAGGCTCGTCTGCGCGGTGCCGGTCGCCTCGGAGGAGAGCGTCAAGCTGGTGCGCGAATACGCCGACGAGGTCGTGTGCCTCGACGTGCCCCGCCGCTTCGCGGCCGTGGGCCAGTTCTACCGCTCCTTCCCCCAGCTGGAGGACGAGGAGGTGATCGCGCTGCTGCGCGACGCCGCCCGGTCGCAGGCCCGGTGAAGGCGCGCG
>DASWUI010000648.1:0-12135 GCA_036401715.1 Ramlibacter sp.
CCGCGGTCTCGCCCGCGTCGCCGCCTTCGAACTCCTTCGCGGCGGCCGGGCCCAGCTCCCGGTCCTGGTTCGTGTACGGCTGGCGGCCCGAGCCGCCCTCCCAGCTCACCTCGTTGCGGTAGCCATGCTGCGCACGGCCATCCCCCTCGGCTTCGCCGGGGCCCTTGCGTTCGGTCTGTTCCATATCGCGGCTCTCCAAATGGCGGACCCGCCCAAGGCTGGCCCTTGCGGCGGGTCATGCTGCGGGACACCAGCCCGGCCGCGCTGCCGCGGCGGGCTGGAATCGCCGGGTCTCTTAGCGGTTGCCCAGGGTGCGGGTCTCGGGGACCAGCACGATCGGGCCCGCGTCGGTCTGCGGATCCACGGTCACCGAGGCCTGGCCTTGCGGCATCACCACGGTTTCCACTTCGCGCAGCAGGCCACCGCCGGCAACGCTGCCTTCCACGTCGCCCATGCCCATCACGCGGGCGCGGCAGGCGGCGCGGTCTTCGCCCGTGGTGTGCACTTCGCAGCGCGCCATGGCGTGCTCGGAATGGGCACCGTAGGTCTCCAGGCGGCCGCGGTTCTTCTCGGCCGCCGCGTTGCGCGCTTCGCGCAGGCAGGTGGCGCGGTCCTGCTGGGTCTTGCCCGTGTTGCAGGCCTGCACCTCGGACTGGAAGCTGCCCGAGGAATCGATGATGGCCGTGCCCGGGAAGCTGGGATCGGAGGTGGCGACCTGGGCGGTGGCGGCACCGACCGCAAGGAGGGCGGCAGCACCGAAGGACAAGACGCTCTTGAGCGATCGGTCCGTCTTCTTCATGGGGAACTCCTGTATGCAATCAATGGAGTCACTATGGGTGAGGGACCATCCGGCTGCTGCCGGAAAGGCGCTCCCATGCCGGGGCGCCGCCGGCCCATGGCCGGGTAGGACGCTGCCTTGCAAGGCGGGCGCTGACAGGAAAGGACGCTAGAGGGTCCAGCCGCGAGGCTCTGCCGGCGGCAGGTCCCACAGCAGCGGCCGCCACGCGCGCCGCACGGCCTTGAGCAGCTGCAGCGCCGGCTCGACCAGCGGCGCGAGGACGCGCACCACCACCACCCGCGGGCCGGGTGCGGTCGCCCCTGCGCTGGCGCCCGCCGCGTGGCTGGCGATGACGTCGCGGGCGGCGTCGAGCAGCAGGTCGCGGCGGCTGCGCGCCAGGTCTTCACCGCAGGCAAGGAAGAGGCTGGCCAGGCAGCGATGCCCCGCCAGCCCCAGCGGTCCGTCCATCAGGAGGGCGTCGTCGGCGGCGATGCGGCCACGCTCCAGCCACGCCCCCGCCAGCTCCAGGTGCTGCAGCACGCTGCCGCGCGCGAAGGGCTGGCCCGCCTGCGGCAGGCCCAGCGCCGCGATGTCCCACCCGAGCAGTTCCGCGCCCGGCGCGAGGTCCATGCGCAGGCGGTTCTCGGCCAGGCAGCCGCTGTAGTACAGCGCTTCCAGCGGCAGCCACTCGACGCGTGCGCCCGCGTCCACGCGGATGCGCACGTCCTGCACGGCGGCTTCGCCCTCGCTGCGGTAGAAGCGCGAGGCGCCGGGCGTGGTGACCAGGCCGTGGCTGCCCGGGGCTGCCCGCACCTCCACCTGCAGCGTGTCGCCGCCCACCAGCCCGCCCGGCGGATGCACCAGCACGTTGTGGCAGACGGCATCTCCCTCGGGCCACATGCTCTGCAGGATGCGCAGCGGGCCCTCGTGCGCGAAGCGCGCCACGCTGCGCCCGCCTTCGCGCGCGTAGTCCAGCCGCAGCCGCCCCTGCCAGCCCATGGCCTCAGGCCGCCTGCGAACCGCGGTGCGCCCAGGCCGTGGTGTGCTTCTCGATCGCGCTGAACAGCTCGTACATCGCCATGGCCATGACGCTGATGGTCACCAGCCCGGCGAAGGCCAGCGGCATGCGCTGCTGGCTGCCCGCGGTCTGGATCAGGTTGCCGATGCCGCTGTCGCCCGCGGTCATTTCCGCCAGCACCGTGCCGACGAAGGCGAGCGTGATCGCGATCTTCAGCGAGCCGTAGAAGTAGGGCATGGCGCGCGGCAGGCCCACCTTCACCAGCACGTCCCAGCGGCGCGCGCCCAGCACGCGCAGCACATCCTCCAGTTCCGGCTCCAGCGTCGCCAGGCCGGTGGCGATGTTCACCATGATGGGGAAGAAGGAGATCAGGAAGGCCGTGAGGATGCCGGGGCCGATGCCGATGCCGAACCACACGACGAGGATGGGCACGATCGCCGCCTTGGGCACGGCATTGAAGCCCACCATCAGCGGATAGAGCGCCGCATAGGCCAGGCGCGAGGACCCGATCAGGAAACCGAGCAGCACGCCGACGGCGATCGCCAGGCCGAAGCCCACCATGGTCACCCAGAAGGTGCTCCAGGCGGCGGCGAGCAGCGGGCCCTTGAACTCCACCATCTGCTTCGTGATCTCCCAGGGCGAGGGGAACAGGTACTCGGGGATGCGGAAGCCCTGCACCACGACCTGCCACAGGATCAGCACGGCGGCCAGCAGCAGCCAGGGCGCCCAGCGTTCGAATGCCCGGTTCCTCATGGCGCCACCTCCACGGTCTTGCGGATCGCGCCGATGTGCCCGCGCAGCTCGTGCACGACGTCGGTGAACTCCTTCGTGTAGGTGATCTCCAGGTCGCGCGGGCGGGGCAGCTCGATCTGCCGCTGCACCACGAAGCGGCCGGGGCTGCGGCTCATGACGTACACGGTGTCGGCCAGGAACACCGATTCCCGCAGGTCGTGCGTGACCAGCACCACATTGAAGCGCTGCTCGGTCCACAGGTCGCGCAGGATGCACCACAACTCCTCGCGCGTGAACGCATCGAGCGCGCCGAAGGGCTCGTCCAGCAGCAGCATCTTGGGCTCGTGGATCAGCGCGCGGCAGATGCTGGCGCGCTGCTGCATGCCGCCCGACAGCTGCCAGGGGAACTTGTCCTCGTAGCCGGCCAGGCCCACCTTGCGCAGCAAGGCGCGGGCGCGTTCCTCGTACTCGCGCTTCTTCTGCTTGAACTGGCTGCGGTAGGGCTCCACGATCTCCAGCGGCAGCAGCACGTTGTCCACCGTGGTGCGCCAGGGCAGCAGCGACGGCGCCTGGAAGGCCATGCCGGAGATCTTCAGCGGGCCGGTCACCGGCTGGCCGTCGATCACCACGCGCCCCCGCGAGGGCGGGCGCAGGCCCGTGGCCAGCTTCATGAAGGTGGACTTGCCGCAGCCGGAGGGCCCGACGATGGCGATGAACTCGCCCTTGCGCACCTGCAGGTCGATCGCTTCCACGGCGTACTGGCCGGCGCGCTGCAGCTCCTCGTTGTAGGCGAGCCAGACGTCGGAAAACCGGATGAAGAAGTCGCCGCCCGCCGCGGCGACGTCCTGGGCCGCTCCCGTCACTTGCGCGCGGGCGGCAGCACGTTCAGTTCCGCCTTCGAGGGCAGGAACGAGCCGTTCCACACCGTGTCGGCGTTGACGCGGGTCTTGGTGTTGAAGGCGTCGGAGACCTGGGAGGCCATCAGCGTCAGGCGCGCCGGGTTGACCTGGCCGAAGCCTTCGCTGCGGGCGTCGGGGCTGGCGATCACGTCGTTGATCGCCATCCTGAAGCGCCGCTTCTCCATCTCGATGTTGGCGATGCCGTCGCGCGCCTTGATGGTTTCGGCCGCCGCATCCGGGTTGGCCATCGCCTCCTTCGCGCCCTTGGCGAAGGCGGACAGGAAGGCCTTGATCGCCTGCGGGTTCTCGCGGATCAGCCTGGGGCTGGCGATGATCACGTTGCCATAGAGCTTCACGCCGTACTGCGGGTAGGGCAGGGTGACCACGTCCTCCAGCTTCACGCCCCGCGCTTCCAGGTTCAGCAGCGAGGTGAAGGTGAAGCCGGTGATGGCATCGACTTCGCCGCGGGCCAGCATCGTCTCGCGCAGCGGCGGGTCCATGGACACCCAGGTGACGTTGGAGATCTGGTTGGCCTTCTGGAAGATCGGGAAGCCGCGGCGGCCGGCGTCGAACACCGGCGCGCCGAGCTTCTTGCCGGCCAGGTCCGCGGGCGACCTGATGCCGGACTTCTTCAGCGCCATGACCGCGGCCGGCGTGTTGTTGTAGACCATCATCACGCCCACCGGCTTGTTCGGCGCGTCCGGGTTGTTGGCGTGGAATTCCATCAGCGCCGCCATGTCGGCGAAGCCCATGTCGTAGGTGCCGCTGGCCACGCGCTGCACGGCGGCGCCGGAGCCGGTGCCGGCGTCGATGGTGACGTCGAGCTTCGCGTCCTTGAAGTAGCCCCTGGCGGCGGGCACGAGGAACAGCGCGGCAGGACCTTCGAAGCGCCAGTCGAGCTGGAACTTGATGGGCGTGTTGGCCTGCGCATGGACGGCCGTGCTGGAAACGAGCGCGGCGGCGCCCAGTGCCTGGAGAAATACCCTCTTGTGCATGAATCGACTCCGGAATGCCTGGATAAGGTGACCCACGGGAGTTAGCAAGATCGGTGCCGTCGAGCTGCCCCGCGCGGCCGTATTTTCAGGCCTGCGCATATTCCCTCCCCAGCGGGCTTACCCGTGAAAAAAAGCCGGGTTCCGGTACGACTAGTCCGACGCGCCCACGCGCCGCGCCCGCACTCCGCCGCTAACGCCCGCCTACGCCTGCGCTTTGCAGCCCCACCCATAGTGAACAGCACCGGCCCTGCGTGGGCAGGTGGACGGGGCCCCGCGGGGCCACGGCCCGACCTTCAACAACACGCCGTTCGCGGCTAAAGGAGTGCGACTATGGGTTTTCTGATTTGGTTGATCATTGGCGGTATCGTCGGCTGGCTGGCCAGCCTCGTGATGCGCACTGACGGCCAGCAGGGCATCCTGCTGAACGTGGTGGTGGGTATCGTGGGTGCTTTCCTCGGCGGCTGGCTGATCTCCCCGCTGGTCGGCGTGGGCACCATCAACGAGGGCATCAGCATCGGCTCCGTCGTGGTGTCCCTGATCGGCGCCATCATCCTGCTGGCCATCGTGAACCTGTTCCGCCGCGGCCGCGTCCGCTGAAGCGGAAGGCACACAAAAGAAACGAAGTAGCGCGCGGGTCTGCGCCCGCGCCGTCGGAGCGCCTTCGGCGCTCCTTTTCTTTTCACCCCGCACTCAGGCCCGCACCGCGGCCGCCGACACCAGCGCCGTCATGTTCACGATCCGGCGCACCGTCGCCGAGGGCGTGAGCACGTGCCCCGGCGCCCGGGCGCCCAGCAGGATCGGGCCCACGGTCACGCCGTGGCCGCCGGTCATCTTCAGCACGTTGAACAGGATGTTGGCCGCGTCCAGGCTGGGGCAGATCAGCAGGTTGGCCTCGCCGGTGAGCGTGGTGTCCATGAGGCTGTCGCGCCGCACCTTCTCCGACAGCGCCGCGTCGCCCTGCAGCTCGCCGTCGCACTCGACGTCCGGCGCCAGGCGCGCGAACAGCTCGCGCGCCTGCCGCATCTTCATGGCGGAGCCGCGGCGCGAGGAGCCGTAGTTGCTGTGCGACAGGAAGGCCACCTTGGGCGGCAGCCCGAAGCGGCGCACCTCCGCGGCGGCCATCTTGGCGATGCGCGCGAGCAGCTCGGCGTCGGGCTCCTCGTTGACGTAGGTGTCGGCGATGAACAGCGTGCGCTCGGGCAGCATCAGCGCATTGAGCGTCGCGAAGCCTTCGCCGGCGCGGCAGCCGATCACGTCGCGCACGTGCTCCAGGTGCTGCTCGAAGCGCCCGACCATGCCGCACAGCATCGCGTCCGCGTCGCCGAGGTGAACCGACAGCGCGCCGATCAGCGTGTTGGAGCGCCGCACCGCCGCCTTGGCCGCCTCCGGCGTGATGCCGTTGCGCCCCATCATGCGATGGTAGGCCTCCCAGTACTGGCGGAAGCGCGCGTCGCTCTCCGGGTTCACCACCGCCGCGTCCTGCCCCAGCTTCATGCGCAGGCCCGCCTTGGCGATGCGCGCCTCGATCACGGCCGGGCGGCCGATCAGGATCGGCTGCGCCAGCTTCTCGTCGATGGCCAGCTGCGCGGCGCGCAGCACGCGCTCGTCCTCGCCTTCCGCGTAGGCCACGCGCTTGGCGGTGGACTGCTTGGCCGCCACGAACACCGGCCGCATGATCATGCCGGTCTGGTAGACGAAGCGCGTGAGTCCCTGCGTGTAGGCGTCGAAATCGGTGATCGGGCGCGTCGCCACGCCGGACTCCGCCGCCGCGCGCGCCACCGCCGGCGCGATGCGCAGGATCAGGCGCGAGTCGAACGGCGTCGGGATGATGTAGTCGGGCCCGAAGGACAGCTCCTTGCCGGCGTAGGCATTGGCCACTTCCTCGCTGATGTCGGCCTTGGCCAGTTCGGCGATCTCGCGCACGCAGGCGAGCTTCATCGCCTCGGTGATCTTGCTGGCGCCGCAGTCCAGCGCACCGCGGAAGATGTAGGGGAAGCACAGGACGTTGTTCACCTGGTTCGGGTAGTCCGAACGCCCGGTGGCGATGATGCAGTCGGGCCGCGCCTGCCTGGCCAGCTCCGGCCGGATCTCCGGCTCGGGATTGGCGAGCGCCAGGATGATCGGCTGCCTGGCCATGGCCTTGACCATCTCCGGCGTCAGCACGCCCGCCGTGGAGCAGCCGAGGAACACGTCGGCGTCCTTCACCACGTCGGCCAGCGTGCGCGCGGAGGTGTCCTGCGCGTACTTCGCCTTGGAGGCGTCGTAGCCGCCGGGGCGGCCCTGGTAGATGACGCCCTTGGAATCGACCACGAAGATGTTCTTCGGCTGCAGGCCCAGGCCGACCATCAGGTCCAGGCAGGCGATCGCCGCCGCGCCCGCGCCCGAGGACACGAGCTTCACCTCGCCGATCTTCTTGCCCACCAGCTCCAGCCCGTTGAGCAGCGCGGCGCCGGAGATGATGGCGGTGCCATGCTGGTCGTCGTGGAACACCGGGATGTTCAGGCGCTCGCGCAGCTTGCGCTCGATGTAGAAGCACTCGGGGGCCTTGATGTCCTCGAGGTTGATGCCGCCCAGCGTGGGCTCCAGCGCCGCGACGATGTCGACCAGCTTGTCCGGGTCGCGCTCGGCCAGCTCGATGTCGAACACGTCGATGCCGGCGAACTTCTTGAACAGGCAGCCCTTGCCCTCCATCACCGGCTTGCCCGCGAGGGCGCCGATGTCGCCCAGGCCGAGCACCGCCGTGCCGTTGGTGATGACGCCCACCAGGTTGCCGCGCGAGGTGTACTCGTAGGCGAGCGAGGGATCGGCCTGGATGTCCAGGCAGGGGTAGGCCACGCCGGGCGAGTACGCGAGCGACAGGTCGCGCTGGTTGGACAGCGGCTTGGTCGGCGTGATGGAAATCTTGCCCTTGGAGGGCGTGCGATGGTATTCGCGGGCGGCGTCGCGCAGCGCGAGCTCGGCCTGGGTGCTGGGTTCGTTCATGGGGACTGCCTCGTTCCGGGGGGACCCGGACACGGTAAACGGAAAGCCCGCGAGGCAGGTCCGTGGAAGTACGCGGTCGGGCCGTTCTTGCGCTGCATCCAGGCTGCCGAGCTGCCCGGCAGCCCAGGCGCGCTCAGCCGGACCCGACGGCGTGCGCAGCCAGGGCTTCGATCGCCGCCACCAGCGCCGAATGGTCCGCCTGCCCATGCCCCAGCGCATCGCAGGCCTGCATCAGCTGCGCGGCCGAGGCCGTCTGCGGCAGCGCCATGCCCAGGGTGCGCGCACCCTGCAGCGCCAGGTTCAGGTCCTTCTGGTGCAGGGCGATGCGGAAGCCCGGCGCGAAGGTGCGCTTGATCATCCGCTCTCCGTGCACCTCCAGCACGCGCGAGGACGCGAAGCCGCCCATCAGCGCCTGCCGCACGCGCGCCGGGTCCGCGCCGGCTTTCGACGCGAACACCAGCGCTTCGGCGACCGCGCCGATGTTGAGGGCGACGATGATCTGGTTGGCCACCTTGCAGACCTGCCCGTCGCCCACGCCGCCCACGTGCGTGATGTTCCTGCCCATCACCGCCAGCAGCGGCTGCACGCGCGCGAACGCCGCTTCGCTGCCGCCGACCATGATGCTCAGGCTGGCGGCCTTGGCGCCCACCTCGCCGCCCGACACCGGCGCATCGAGGTAGTCGCATTCGAGTTCGGCGATGCGCTGCGCGAAGCCGCGCGTGGCGATCGGGTCGATGGAGCTGCAGTCCACCACCGCCTTGCCGCGCGTGAGCCCCGCCGCCACGCCGTACTCGCCGAACAGCACCTTTTCCACGTCCGGCGTGTCCGGCAGCATCAGGAACACGATGTCGGCGCGCTCGGCGACGGCCCGCGCGTTGGCGCAAGCCGTGGCGCCGCCTTCGGCCAGCGCCGCCGGCACCTTGCTGCGGGTGTGCACGAACAGCTGGTGTCCCGCGGCCAGCAGGTGGCCGGCCATGGGCGCACCCATCACGCCCAGGCCGATGAAGCCGATCTTCATGGTGGTTGCGCTCATGGCACGATCTCCCCGATCCAGTCCAGTCCTTCCAGCGTGGTCGTGCGCGGGCGGTACTCGCAGCCCACGTACCCGCGCCAGCCCAGCGCATCCAGGTGCCGGAACAGGAAGGCGTAGTTGATCTCACCGGTGCCCGGCTCGTTGCGCCCGGGGTTGTCGGCCACCTGGATATGCCCGATCTGCGGCAGGTAGCGCTGCAGCGTGGCGGCCAGTTCGCCTTCCATGCGCTGCGCGTGGTACACGTCGTACTGCACGTACAGGTTGTCCGACGCGACCTCCTCCAGGATGGCGATCGCCTGCTCCGTGCGGTTCAGGAAGAAGCCGGGGATGTCCCAGGTGTTGATCGGCTCGATCAGCAGGCGGACGCCCTGGTCGCGCAGCGTCGCCGCCGCGTACTTCAGGTTGGCGACGAAGGTGGCGTGCGCCTGTTCGCGCGTGACGCCGCCCGGCACCTTGCCCGCCAGGCAATTGAGCTGCCCGCAGTCGAGGGCATGCGCGTACAGGATGGCACGGTCGACGCCGGCCCGGAATTCGTCCACCCGGCCCGGGTGGCAGGCGATGCCGCGCTCGCCCGCGGCCCAGTCCCCGGCGGGCAGGTTGTGCAGCACCTGCTTCAGGCCGTTCGCGCGCAGCCGCGCGGCGAGTTCCTCCCGGGGGTACTCGTAGGGGAACAGGTATTCCACGGCGGTGAAGCCGGCGGCGCGCGCGGCGGCGAAGCGGTCCGGGAAAGGCAGCTCGGTGAAGAGCATGCTCAGGTTGGCGGCCAGGCGGGGCATCACGCGGTCTCCTCTTCGAACTCCATGACCTTGTCGATCTCGGTGCCCATGGCGATGTTGGTCACGCGCTCCAGGATCACCTCGATGACCACCGGCACGCGGTGCTCGGCCATCAGCGCCTCGGCCCGTGCGATCGCCGGCGCCAGTTCGTCCGGCCGGTGCACGCGGATCGCCTTGCAGCCCAGGCCTTCCACCACCTTGACGTGGTCGACGCCGTAGCCGCGCTCGGGCACGCCCACGGGCGTGTTGATGTTCTCGAAGCCCAGCTGCACGCAGTAGTCCATGTCGAAGTTGCGCTGCGCCTGGCGGATCAGCCCCAGGTAGGAGTTGTTCACCACCATGTGGATGTAGGGCAGCTTGAACTGCGCGCCGACCGCCAGTTCCTCCAGCATGAACTGGAAGTCGTAGTCGCCCGAGAGCGCGACGATCCGGCGCGTGGGGTCGGCCGCGCGCACGCCCAGCGCCGCCGGCACCGTCCAGCCCAGCGGGCCGGCCTGGCCGCAGTTGATCCAGTTGCGCGCGTGGTAGACGTGCAGGAACTGCGCGCCGGCGATCTGCGACAGGCCGATGGTGCTGACGTAGCAGGTGTCCTTGCCGAAGGCCTGGTTCATGCCCTGGTAGACGCGCTGCGGCTTCATCGGCACCTCGTCGTAGTCCGACTTGCGGTGCATCGTCTGCTTGCGCTCCAGGCAATCGGCGGCCCAGGCGGTGCGGTCCTTCAGCTTGCCGGCCGCCTTCAGCTCGCGCGCCACCTCGACGAACAGGCGCAGCGCCGCGGCGGCGTCCGACACGATGCCGTAGTCCGGCGCGAACACGCGGCCGATCTGGGTGGGCTCGATGTCCACGTGCACGAACTTGCGCCCCTTGGTGTAGACCTCCACCGAGCCGGTGTGCCGGTTGGCCCAGCGGTTGCCGATGCCCAGCACGAAGTCGCTGGCCAGCATCGTCGCATTGCCGTAGCGATGGCTGGTCTGCAGCCCGCACATGCCGGCCATGAGCGGGTGGTCGTCGGGGATCGCGCCCCAGGCCATCAGGGTCGGGATCACGGGCACGCCGGTCAGCTCGGCGAATTCCACCAGCAGCCGGGAGGCGTCGGCGTTGATCACGCCGCCGCCGGCGACCACCAGCGGGCGCTCGGCCTGCTGCAGCATCGCGATCGCCTTCTCCGCCTGCGCGCGGGTGGCGGCGGGCTTGTACACCGGCAGCGGCGAGTAGGTCTCGGGATCGAATTCGATCTCCGCCATCTGGACGTCGATCGGCAGGTCCACCAGCACCGGGCCCGGGCGGCCCGAGCGCATCAGGTGGAAGGCCTGCTGCAGCGCGCCCGGCACCTGCGCCGGCTCGCGCACGGTCACGGCCCACTTGGTCACCGGCTTGGCGATGGACTCGATGTCCACCGCCTGGAAGTCTTCCTTGTAAAGGCGCGCCCGCGGCGCCTGGCCGGTGATGCACAGGATGGGGATGGAATCCGCCTGCGCCGAATAGAGGCCGGTGATCATGTCCGTGCCCGCCGGCCCCGAGGTGCCGATGCACACGCCGATGTTGCCGGGGGCGGCGCGGGTGTAGCCCTCGGCCATGTGCGACGCGCCCTCGACGTGGCGCGCCAGGATGTGGCCGATGGTGCCCTGCTTGCGCAGGGCCGCGTAGAAGGGGTTGATGGCGGCGCCCGGCACCCCGAAGGCCTGCGTGACGCCTTCCTTCTCCAGCACCCACACGGCGGCCTGGGCCGCGGTCATCTTGCTCATGGAATGTCTCCTGTGATGGGCCGACTCTAGGCAGCGCCCCCCGCCGCCGGAAGACGGCGCCGGGCAATAAGACCTATTCCGGGGCGGCATGGATGGCGCGGCGCGGATCGCGGACGCTTGCTTCCCATCCATGGCGGAGGCACACTGGCTCATGCTTGCGAACGACGTCTACGCGCTCACCTCCCTCGGCCAGGCGCAGCTGCGCAGCAAGGCGACCACGCTGTCGCCCGAGGAACTGGCGCTGCTGGTGCGCTTCGACGGCGTGCTGACGCTGGACCAGGTGCTCAAGGGCCTGCCCCCGGAGCCGGCCCGCTCGTTCGCGCAGGTGTTCGCCTCGCTGCGCGACTCGCACATGGTGGCGCTGGTGGAAGAGGATCCCCTCACCCTGACCTGGAACGCGGACCTGCGCAACCTGCAGCGCGCCGTGGGCAAGGAGGAGGTCGACGCCGGCCTGGCCTCCCTGCAGCGCAGCGGCTTCTACGTGCAGATCGCGCGCGAGCGGCCGCGCGCCGCGCCGCCGCCGCCCGGGCAGCGCCTGACGGTCGTCGTGGTGGAGGACGAGCCGACGCTGGCGAAGTTCACCACCTCGCTGCTCTCGCTCTCCGGCTTCGAGGTGCGGCAGGCCGGCAACCGCGCCGAGGTGGTGGCCGAGATCCGCCGGCCGCCCGTTCCCGACCTGATCCTGCTGGACGTGATGCTGCCGGACGCCGACGGCTTCGACATCCTGCAGCGCGTGCGCCAGCACCCGGTGCTCAAGGACGTGCCGGTGATCATGCTCACCGGCAAGGCCACGCGCGAGGCCGTGATCAAGGGCATCGGCCTCGGCGCGGACGGCTACATCACCAAGCCCTGCGCGCCCGAGGCGGTGCTGAGCGTGGTGCGTACGGTGCTCGGGCTGCCGCAGGACACCGACCTGCGCGCGTGGAACGAGCACAAGCCGCGCTAGCGGCCGGCCGCGGAAAGCCCACGGGATGGACCGGCTGCAGGCCATGGAGATGTTCGTGCGGGTCGTGGAGACCGGCAGCTTCTCCAAGGCAGCCCGCGAATTCGCCACCACCCAGCCCACCGTGACCAAGCAGGTGGCCGCGACCGAGGCCCGCCTGAAGGTGCGCCTGCTCAATCGCAACACGCGCGGGGTGAGCCTCACCGAGGCGGGCGCGCTGTACTACGAGAAGTG
>DASWUI010000649.1:0-2179 GCA_036401715.1 Ramlibacter sp.
CTGATGAGTCCCTGGCATGCCCCCCGCCTCACCGCCCGCTGGTGGCCGGTGTTCCGGCGCAACCTGCTGGTGTGGCGCAAGCTGGCCATCCCCAGCCTGATCGGCAACATCGCCGAACCGCTGATCTGGCTGGTGGCCTTCGGCTACGGCATGGGCGCCCTGGTGGGGCGCGTGCGCTTCGAGGGCCTGGAAGTGCCCTACATCCTGTTCCTCGCCAGCGGCTCCATCTGCATGAGCGCGATGAACGCGGCGACCTTCGAGGCGCTCTATTCCGCCTTCTCGCGCATGCACGTGCAGAAGACCTGGGACGGGATCATGAACGCGCCCGTCAGCCTGGACGACATCGTGATGGCGGAGATGCTGTGGGCGGCGTACAAGGCGATCTTCACCGTCACGGCCATCCTGCTGGTGATGCTGGGGCTGGGGATCTCCTACAGCCCCAAGCTGCTGGCGGCCTGGCTGGTGCTGGCCGGCGCGGGCATCACCTTTTCCTGCATCGCCCTGATTTTCAACGCGCTGGCGAAGGGCTACGATTTCTTCACCTACTACTTCACCCTGTTCCTGACCCCCATGATGTTCCTCTCCGGCGTGTTCTTCCCGCGCGAGCAGCTGCCGGAGCTGGTGCGCCTGCTGGCCGACTGGCTGCCGCTGACGGCGGCGGTGGAACTGGTGCGGCCGATGTTCATGGACCGCTGGCCCGCGCAGCCGCTGCGGCACCTGCTGGTGCTCGCGGCCTACGCGGTGGGGGCGTTCTGGGTCGCCCTGGCCGTGACGCGGCGCCGGTTCGCCGCCTGACGCGACCATGGCCGCACAGCTTCCGCCCGACCTGGTCGCCATGATGGCGCGGGGCGTGTCCGTGATCGTCGCCTCGCGCGACGCCGCGCTGCGGCCCAGCCTGATGCGGGCGGTGGGCAGCCGGGTGGAGGCGGACGGCCGCGACATCACGGTCTACCTCTCGCGCCCGCAGTCGCGCCAGGTCGTGGAGGACCTCGCGTCCAACGGCCACATCGCCGTGGTGTTCAGCGAGCCGTCCACGCACCGCACCGTGCAGTTCAAGGCCTCCCGGGTGGAGATGCGCGGCGCCGCGGAAGCCGACGCCCCCGTGCTGGCGCGCTACCTGCAGTCGATGGAGAACGAGATCCAGCAGGTCGGGTTCGCGCCGCCCCTCACCCGCGCCATGCTGGCGCACCGGCTGCAGGACCTGGTGGCGGTCCGCTTCACGCCCGAACAGGCCTTCGACCAGACCCCGGGCCCGCGTGCCGGCGCGCCGTTGGGGAGCCCGCGGTGAAGGCCCCCGCGCTGGCGGACATCCGCTGCTGCTTCGAGGGCATCATCCCGGCGGTGGTGGCCACCTGCAGCGCCGACGGCACCCCCAACGTCGCCTACATCTCGCAGGTGTTCTATGCGGACGAGCGCCACGTGGCGCTGTCCTTCCAGTTCTTCAACAAGACACGCCAGAACATCCTGGCCAATCCCTGGGCCACGGCGCTGGTCCTCGACCCCGGCACCGCCCAGTTCTACCGCCTGCACATCCGCTACTTGCGCACCGAGACGGACGGCCCGCTGTTCGAAGGCATGCGCGCGCAGCTCGCCGGCATCGCTTCGCACAACGGCATGCAGGACGTGTTCCGGCTGCTCGGCTCGGACGTGTACGAGGTCGAGCGCATCGAGGTGCTGGAAGGCGAGCCTCTCCCGGCCCAGCCGCCGCGCGCCGGTCTGCTGGGGGCGGTGCGGCGCGCCAGCGAGCGGCTGGCGCGCAGCGCGAGCCTGGACGAGGCGCTGAATGCGGTGCTGGGCAGCCTGAACGACTTCCTCGGCATCCGGCATGCGATGGTGCTGATGCTCGATGCGCAGGCGCAGCGCCTGTACACGGTGGCGAGCTGCGGCTACGCGACCTCCGGCGTGGGCTCCGAGATCCGGGTCGGGCAGGGCGTGATCGGGGTGGCCGCGCGGGAACGCACGCCGGTGCGCATCGGCCACATGACCAGCGCGGCGCTGTACACGCAGGCGATGCGCAGCAGCCTGGACGCGAGCGCACCGGACTTCCCGGCCGTCGCCGAGATTCCCTACCCCGGCCTCGCGCAGCCGCACAGCCAGCTCGCGGTGCCGATCCAGAGCGGCGGCCGCATGCTGGGCGTGCTGTTCGTGGAGAGCACCGAGGAACTGCAATTCAGCTACG
>DASWUI010000650.1:0-5489 GCA_036401715.1 Ramlibacter sp.
GACGGCGCTCAGGACTGCGGACATGGGCTCACTCTCTCCTCAAAGCTGGATTGTCCTGCCGGGGCTGTAAAGATGTCCAGTGATAACACTGGGGAGCAGCTCTGGGCAAGCTGTGGATACCGCCCGGCAACCCTGTGGCCAAGTACGGGAGAAGCAGTGGGGAAGGCGGGATAAGTGGCGTGGCTCTCCCGGGGCCGCCGAGTGGCACCACCCCGCAAATCCGCGTGTACCAGGCGGAAAACAAAAAAGCCGCCCGAAGGCGGCTTCATGCGGACAACGGGAAGAAGGCCTACGCCGTCTCGCCGTACACCGTCACGTTGATCTCCACCACCACGTCCGTGTGCAGCGCCACGGACACGGTGCTGTCGCCCACGGTCTTGATCGGGCCGGCGGGCATGCGCACCTGCGCCTTGGCGACGGGGAAGCCCATCTTGGTCAGTTCTTCGGCGATGTCGAAGTTGGTGACCGAGCCGAACAGGCGGCCGTCCACGCCGGCCTTCTGGGTCAGCTTGACGGTCTGGCCGGACAGCTTCTCGCCGGTGGCCTGGGATTCGGCCAGCTTGGCAGCGGCCTGCTTTTCCAGTTCGGCGCGCTTGGCTTCGAACTCGGCCTTGTTGGCGTCGGTGGCGCGGCGGGCGCGGCCCTGGGGGATCAGGAAGTTGCGGGCGTAGCCGTCACGCACCTTCACGATCTCGCCCAGGTTGCCCAGGTTGATGACTTTCTCGAGCAGGATGACTTGCATGGCTACTTCCTCAGATGCGGTGCTGGTCGGAGTACGGCAGCAGGGCCAGGAAGCGCGCGCGCTTGATGGCGGTATTCAGCTGGCGCTGGTAGATCGCGCGCGTGCCGGTCAGGCGCGCGGGAATGATCTTGCCGTTCTCGGAGACGAAGTCGCGCAGCGTGTCGACGTCCTTGTAGTCGATCTCTTCGACGCCGGCGACGGTGAAGCGGCAGAAGCGCTTGCGCTTGAACAGCAGCGACTGCGTGTTGCGCTTCGGACGCTTGTCCTTGTTGAATTTCTTGAACGTGGCCATGTGGGACCTCTACGAATTAAGTGTCTTGCTGGAATGACTGGATGTGCAGGACCGGGTGCTTGCCGTGGCGGGGAGCGGCCAGGAAACCGGTGAACCGGAATCCGCTGCCGATCGCCTGCCGGGAGAGCGTTTCCGCATCCGTCCCGAAGGCCACCGCCCGGATCTCCACCTTCACTTCGCGCCTGCCGCCGGCCTCGTGGGCTTCGGACTCGTGGGCAAGGGTCAGGTCGAGGGCGGGCAGGCCGGCCGGCGTGTAGCGCAGGGCCTTGGCCTCCGCGATACGGGCGCTCAGGATCGTCTGGTTCACACCCGGCGTCGCGCGCCGATTACGACTGGAACTCCGCCTGCTGCGCCTTGCGGGCTTCCTCGCGCTCCACGGTCTTCATCATGGAGGACGGGCCGGTCTCGGCCTTCTTCTTCACCACGGTCAGGTGGCGCAGGACGGCATCGTTGAAGCGGAAGGCGTGCTCCAGCTCGCTCATCACGGCCTGGTCGGCCTCGATGTTGATGCACAGGAAGTGGGCCTTGGCGAGCTTGTTGATCTGGTAGGCCAGCTGGCGGCGGCCCCAGTCCTCGACACGGTGCACCTTGCCGTTGCCGGCGGTGATCATGCCCTTGTAGCGCTCCAGCATGGCCGGAACCTGCTCGCTTTGATCCGGGTGGATCAGCAAGACGATTTCATAGTGACGCATAGCACTCCTTGTGGATGTGAAGCCGCCCCGGCGTCGAGGTGGGTGCGGCAAGGGGAAAGCCCGCGATTATAGCCTGCCCGGCCGTGGGCTGCTTCAGCGGGTGGTGAGCAGGGGTGCGAGCTTGCCGTACTGCACCGGGCCCAGGGCCGCTTCCATGCGCGGCGCGAGCGCCTGCAGCTCGTCCAGGCTGCCGGCGGCCTCCACCGCCAGGTGCAGGCTGCTCCAGCGGGGCCCCAGCTGTGCCACCAGTTCCGCGGCCACCCGGTAGGCCTGCAGGTAGCGGTCGCGTTCGGCGGGCACGGAATCCGCGAAGGGCTGCGACTCGGGGCCCTGCTCCGCCACCAGCCCCAGCTCCACGAGGCGCTGGATGTCCTCGCGCGTGACGCCGCCGGAGGTCGCGGCCAGCACGTCCTCCAGGGTGCGCTGGCCGTCCAGGAGGATCAGGGCGGCGCGCTGCCGCGGCGACAGGCCGCTCTGGCGCTCCCTGAGCATCCGCAGGCCGGCATCCGTCTTCGCCAAGGTCATGGGAGCCCCTTGCAAAACCCGTGCCGCAAACGAAAGGCCCGCACGAGGCGGGCTTCCCATGCGGCAGGGCTAGCTTAATCCCGGGCGTAGATGTCGACGTCCTTGGTTTCCCGGATGAACACTGCGCAACTGGGGGATTCCCCGCAAGCGGGGAACCCGCCTCAGCTGCGGCCCACCCAGCGGTGGCCAGCCGCGAGCCGCTCCACGTCACGCCAGCCCGCGCATTCGCGCGCGACCCGGGGCCACACGCGCAGCAGCAGGTCGCACTCGGACAGCGTGTCGGCGATCGCCTGGTGCCGCGCCGCGCAGCGGATGCCGAAGTGCGCCATCCACTCGTCCAGCGACCGCGCGCGCACCTCCGGATGCGTGACCCCGCACAGGTGCTCGATGTCCAGCCAGCGGTTCGGCGGCGCGGCGCCCAGCGCCTCGCGCGCATGCCGGCCGATCAGCGCCTGGTCGAAGGCCGCGTGGAAGGCCAGCAGCGGCGCCCCGCCCGCGAAGGACGCGAAGGCGGCGAGCGCCTCGCGGGCCGGCACGCCTTCCTTCTGCCGCTGCACGCCGATGCCGTGCAGCAGGATGTTCTCGCGCGCGCTGGGCGCCTCCTGCCGCAGCACCACCTCGAAGCTGTCGGCCAGCACCACGGCCAGCCGGCGCGAGCCCCAGTCCACCTTCAGGCCGATGGCGGCGATCGCCAGCAGGCGGTCGCGCGCCGGGTCCAGTCCGCTCGTTTCGACGTCGACCATCAGCCAGCGCGTGGGCTCCGGCGTCACCGCCCGTCTGCGCCAGGGCCGCCACTCCATGGCTAGCGCTCGTAGTCCAGGTGCAGCCGCTGCTGCAGCAGGCGCGCGAAGCGGAACGACTCCTTCAGGATGCGCCGGTCGATATCGTTGAGGCTGGCGACCGCCAGCCGGTTGGGATGGGCCTCGCTGCCCTGGTTTTCCAGCTGGATGCGCAGCCGCAGCATCTGCAGGAACTCGAAGCCGCCCACCCAGGCCTCGTACTCGGCGCCCGGCACGCCCATGTGCGCGCCCGCCGCTTCCAGCCGCTCGCGCGTGCCGGTGGCCGCGACCCCGTGCGCCAGGCTGTAAAGGCGCGCGGCGTCGACGAAGATCGCGGTGCCCTGCAGCTTGAGGTCCACGGTCCCCGAGGCATCGGTGTCGATCGCCCCCAGCCAGTTGAGCGGCGCGCCGTGGGACAGCGCGTTGAGCGCCATCTGCTTGAGGAAGCGCGGCGTGCGACGCGCGCTCTCCAGCACTTCCGCGTGCAGCGCCTGCGCGAGGCGCGCGTCGCCCGCCAGGGGCCGCAGGTCGAAATAGATGCTGGCGTTCAGCAGGTCCTCCGGTGCCCCGTGCTCGATCCAGGCCGAGAAGCGCTCGCGCCATTCGCGCAGCGTGAGGCAGCAGTCCGGCTCTCCGGCCATGACGCCGCCGCGGCATAGCGGGTAGCCGCACTCCGCCAGCGCGAGGTTCACGTCGTGGCCGAAGGCACGGGCCGCGCCGCGCTGCTCGGCGGAGATCCCGTCGGGCAGGATCAGCGCGTTGTCCTGGTCGGTGGCGATGGTCTGTTCGCCCCGCCCTTCGGAACCCAGGGCCAGCCAGCAGACGCTGTCGAGCGCGATGCGGTGCTCGGCGGCCTTGATCTCCAGCAGCCGCTGCGTCAGCACGTCGTTGAGGTGGCTGATCAGCGCCGTGAGCTGGCGCGCCTGCACGCCCTGGCTGAGCAGGTTGCGGGCGAAGCGGCGGATGTCCTGCGCCACCAGGCGCAGCGTGGCGAGGTCGCCGGCCGCGCGGATGGAGGTGCTGACCTGCTTGAGCGACAGCCGCTGCATGGCAAAGAGGTCGCGCTCGGACACCAGGCCGACGACGGCGCCGTCGCGCGTGACCGGCACGTGGCGGATGGCGTGCCGCGACATCAGCAGCGCAGCATCCTGCGCGGTGTGCGACACGGTGAGCGTGTGCACGGGGCGCACCATCACCTGCGCGATCGGGGTGTCCAGCGGGACGCCCGGCAGGGTCACGCGGCCCAGCACGTCATGGCGCGTGAGGATGCCCTCGGCGGCGCCGCCCGGCCCGGTGACGATCATCGAGCCGATGCGGCGGCTCTGCATCTCCGCCAGCGCTTCGCGCAGGGGCGTCCCGGGGCCGCAAGTCACGGGTGCGCGCGAGGCGAGCTCACCCAGCGGCGTCTCCAGCGACTGCTCGGCCAGGGTCTGCGAGGCATACGCCACCTGCAGCGCGCGCTGCGAGAGTTCCAGGAAGCGGCCGATGCGCCGGCGCAGGAAGTCGGCGAACTCCGGGCTCTGCGCCGCCAGCTCCCGCATCGCGGCGGCGGGCAGGACCAGCACGAAGGTGTCGCCGGTGGCGCGGTAGGTGGCGGTGACCGCGCGGTGCGCCATCGCCGCGCCGATCGGGAACAGGTCGCCCGCCTCGTATTCGAACGCGCCGCCGGAGACCTCCGCCAGTCCCTGCTCGCCGGTGACGGCGCCCTGCCGGATGAAGAAGATCTCCCCGACCGGTCCGCTCGCCGGCTCGACCAGCGTCTCGCCCGGTGCGTAGTAGCGCTGCTCCGAATGGCCGATGAAGAAATCGACGGCGGCGGGCACCATCTGCGCGAAAGGCGTGTGCCGCGCGAGCTCGGGCCGCAGCGCAGCCAGCAGGCTGGGCGGTGGCGGCGGGTGGCCACTGCTGTCGAGCATCGGCAAATTATGGATGAATGCGGACAAGGGCGCGCATCCATCGTGGGCAGAATCGGTTCATTCCGAAGGTGAGGATCGCATGGAAAACCGCCTGGTCGACAGTTTCAAGCGGATCGGCTTCCGCAAATGGTACGAGCGGCAGCTGCTCTCCAGCCACGCCCACATGGTGCTGGCCTTCCTGAGCGTGATCGCGCTCGTCGGGAGCATGGAGGCCTTCCGCACCGCGCAGGGCGACGCGCAGATGGCCAACGTCCTGTTCGTCGTGGTCTGCGCCGCGATCGGGGCGTGGGCCCTGCGCCGGTATGTCTTCCTGCTGATGCGTGCCGAACAGGCCGCCAACCAGGCGAGCTGCCCCGACTGCGGCGACTACGGCCGCTTCCACGTGGTGGGCCACCGGCCGCGCCTGCAGGAGATCGACCTGCGCTGCCGCAAGTGCTCGCGCGACTGGATCTTCTCCAGCCTCAAGTAAAAAAGCCCCGCGGTGACCCGCGGGGCTTCCTGTCAGGCGAGATCCGTGCCTACGCGCGGGCCGCGGCACCCCGC
>DASWUI010000651.1:0-4743 GCA_036401715.1 Ramlibacter sp.
GCCTTGCTTTCCGAACGCCTTGGGCCCCCGCCTGCGCGGGGATGACGGAGTTGCATCTTCCCCCGCAATGCCAGCCGCTGCTCGACGCCGAAGCGATGCTGTTCGTCGATCACGGCCAGGGCCAGCGACTTGAACTGCACCTGCTCCTGGATCACCGCATGCGTGCCCACCACCAGCGCCGCCTCGCCGCTGGCCACCAGGTCCAGCATCTCCTGGCGCTCCTTCTTGCGCTGGCCGCCCGTGAGCCAGGCCACGCGCAAGCCGCGCGGGGCCAGCAGCGGCTCCAGCCAGCCGATCAGCTTGCGGAAGTGCTGTTCCGCCAGGATTTCGGTCGGGGCCATCAGCGCGCATTGCCAGCCGGCATCGATCGCGACTGCCGCCGCCAGCGCCGCGACGATGGTCTTGCCCGAGCCGACGTCCCCCTGCAGCAGGCGGTGCATGGGTCGGTCGCGCTGCAGGCTGCGCGCGATCTCCTCGCTGACCCGCCGCTGGGCGCGCGTGAGCTGGAAGGGCAGCGCCGCCAGCAGCTGCTCGTGCAGGCCGCCGGCCCGGGGCACCAGGGCGGGCGCCCGCAGCGCATCGTGCGCGCGGCGACTCTGCACCTGGGACAGCTGTTGCGCCAGCAGCTCCTCCGCCTTCAGGCGCAACCAGGCCGGATGGCTGCGGTCCTCCAGCGCGGCGAGCGAGACCTCGGGCGTGGGGTGGTGCAGGAACTGCAGCGACTGGCGCAGCGACCAGGAGGTCGCCTTGGCGGGGGCGGGCGGGGCGTCCGCGGGAATGGTCTCGGACAGGTCCGCACGCGCGAGCGCGCTGGCCACCGCCTTGCGCAGGTAGGCCTGCGGCAGGCTGGCCACCGTCGAATACACCGGCGTCAGCGCCTCGGGCAGTTCGCCGCCGGCGGCACGGTACGTTGGGTGGACCATCTGCCAGCCCAGGAAACCGCCCTTGAGCTCGCCGCGGATGCGCAGGCGCGCGCCGGCTGCCAGCGCCTTCTGCTGCGAGGGATAGAAGCTGAAGAAGCGCAGCACGCAGGTGTCGCTGCCGTCGTCCACCGTCACCACCAGCTGGCGGCGGGGGCGGTACTGCACCTGGCTGTCCGTGACGGTCGCCTCGATCTGCGCGGTGTCGCCCTCGCGCGCATCGCGCAGCTTCACGATGCGGGTCTCGTCCTCGTAGCGCAGGGGGATGTGCAAGGCCAGGTCGATGTCGCGCGCCAGGCCCATCTTGTGCAGGGCAGTCTGTGGGCCCCCAGGCCGCCGCGAAGCGGCGTCCGCCCCCCCAGGGGGAGCGGAAACCTTGGGGCGGCCCGGCGGTTTCCGGGGCTCGGACAGCGCCTTGTCTTGGGCCATGGGACAATTCTGCCCTGTTCCCCCCACGACCTTGGAACGGGTCCGTCCGGCCCTCAAGCGCATGCGCCACTTCACCCTGGGCGATTTCGACTTCGCCCTGCCCGACGAACTGATCGCCCAGCACCCGGCCGCCGAACGCAGCGGCTCCCGGCTGCTGGATGGCACCGGCGCCATGCCGGTGGACCGCGCCTTCCGCGAACTCCCGGGCCTGCTGCGTGCCGGCGACCTGCTGGTGTTCAACGACACCCAGGTCGTCAAGGCACGCCTGTTCGGCGAGAAACCCACCGGCGGCAAGCTGGAACTGCTGGTGGAGCGCGTGCTGGGCGGCCACGAGGTGGTCGCGCACATGAAGGTGAGCAAGAAGCCTTCCGTGGGCACGGCACTGCGCATGGACGGCGGCTTCACCGCCACGCTGCTCGGTCGCTGGCCGCGGGAGGACGGCCCGCTGTTCCGCTTCGCCTTCAGCGCCGACCCTTACGCCCTGATGGAGCAGCACGGCCACGTGCCGCTGCCGCCCTACATCACGCACGCGGACACCGCGGAAGACGCCCGCCGCTACCAGACCGTGTTCGCGAAGAACCCGGGAGCGGTCGCCGCGCCCACCGCGGCCCTGCATTTCGACGAGGCGACGCTCGCCGCCCTGGACGCCCGGGGCGTGCAGCGCGCCAGCGTCACGCTGCACGTGGGCGCCGGAACGTTCCAGCCGGTGAAGACCGAGGACATCGCGCAGCACCGCATGCACAGCGAGTGGTACGAGGTGCCGCACGCGACGCAGGAGGCCATCGCGCAGCTGCGCGCGCGCGGCGGCCGGCTGGTGGCCGTCGGCACGACCACCGTGCGCACGCTGGAGTCCTGGGCCCGCAGCGGCCGGGCCAGCGGCGACACCGACATCTTCATCACGCCCGGGTTCCGCTTCCGGCAGGTCGACCTGCTGCTGACCAACTTCCACCTGCCGAAGTCCACACTGCTGATGCTCGTGAGCGCCTTCTCCGGCTACGAGCACGTCATGCAGCTATACCGCCATGCGGTGGAAAGCGGCTACCGCTTCTTCAGTTACGGCGACGCCATGCTGCTCGCGCGTTCGGGCAACGAGGAATGAAGGACACCATGGAAAAGTACTGGAGCGACGGCATCGCCGGGATCCGTCCGTACGTGCCGGGCGAGCAGCCCGGCGTCCCGGGGCTGGTGAAGCTCAACACCAACGAGAACCCGTTTCCGCCCTCGCCGGCGGCGCTGGAGGCGATCCGGCGGGCAGCCGACGAGGACCTGCGGCTGTACCCGGATCCGGACAGCACGCGGCTGCGCGAGGCGTTCGCGCTCGTGCACGGCGTCCCCCCCGAATGCGTGTTCGCGGGCAACAGCTCGGACGAAGTCCTGGCGCATGCGTTCCTCGGACTGCTGAAGCACGCGGGCCGGCCCCTGCTGTTTCCCGACATCACCTACAGCTTCTACCCGGTGTACTGCCGCCTGTACGGGATCGCCTTCGAGACGGTGCCGCTGGACGCCGGGTTCGCGGTTCGCCTCGACGACTACGCGCGGCCCAACGGCGGCATCGTGCTGGCCAATCCCAACGCGCCGACCGGCCGCGCGCTGCCGCGGGCGGGCATCCGCCGGCTGCTCGAAGCCCATCCCGATTCCGTGGTGCTGGTGGACGAGGCCTACGTGGACTTCGGCGGCGAATCCGCGATCCCGCTGGTGGCCGAATTCCCGAACCTGCTGGTCACGCAGACGCTCTCCAAGTCGCGCAGCCTCGCCGGCCTGCGGGTGGGCTTCGCGGTGGGCCAGCCCGGACTGCTGCAGGCGCTGGAGCGCGTCAAGGGCAGCTTCAACTCGTACCCGCTCGACCGCCTCGCGCTCGCCGGCGGCACGGCGGCGCTGCAGGATCGCCCGTACTTCGAGCACACGCGCGCCGAGGTGATCGCCACCCGCGAGTGGCTGGCCGCGCAACTCGCGCGGCTCGGCTTCGAGGTCCTGCCCTCGCAGGCCAATTTCGTGTTCGCTGCCCATCCGGCGCACCGGGGCGCGGACCTGCTGCGCCTGCTGCGCGAGCGGCGCATCCTCGTGCGCCACTTCGCCGCCCCGCGCATCGACCGCTTCCTGCGCATCACCATCGGCACGCGCCCGCAGTGCGAACTGCTCGTGGCCGCCCTGGCCGACATCCTGAAGACATGCTGAAGTTCGAACTCCTGAAAACCGAGGGCCTCGCCCGGCGCGGCCGCCTCACCCTGAACCACGGCGTGGTGCAGACGCCGATCTTCATGCCCGTGGGCACCTACGGCACGGTCAAGGGCGTGACGCCGCGCTCGCTGGAGGAGATGGGCGCGCAGATCATCCTGGGCAACACCTTCCACCTGTGGATGCGCCCCGGGCTGGACGTGCTGCAGCAGTTCGGGGGCCTGCACCGCTTCGAGCAGTGGGACAAGCCCATCCTCACCGATTCCGGCGGCTTCCAGGTCTGGAGCCTGGGCGAGATGCGCAAGATCGGCGAGGAAGGCGTGAAGTTCGCTTCACCGGTCAATGGCGACCGGCTGTTCCTCACGCCCGAGATCTCGATGCAGATCCAGACGACGCTGAACTCGGACATCGTGATGCAGTTCGACGAGTGCACGCCCTACGACACCAAGGGCCACATCACCACGGAAGCGGAAGCGCGCTTCTCGATGGAACTGTCGCGCCGCTGGGCGCTGCGCTGCCAGGCGGAGTTCGCGCGCCTGGAGAATCCCAATGCCCTGTTCGGCATCGTCCAGGGCGGCATGTACGAGAACCTGCGCGAGGAATCGCTGGCCGCGCTGGTGGAGATGGACTTGCCCGGCTATGCCATCGGGGGCGTGAGCGTCGGCGAGCCCAAGGAGGAGATGCTGCGGATCATGGCGCACACCCCGCACCGCCTGCCCGCGGGCAAGCCGCGCTACCTGATGGGCGTGGGCACGCCCGAGGACCTGGTGGAGGGCGTGGCGCAGGGGGTCGACATGTTCGACTGCGTGATGCCTACGCGCAATGCGCGCAACGGCCACCTGTTCACGCGCTACGGCGACCTGAAGATCCGCAATGCGAAGCACCGCAGCGACGAGCGCCCGCTGGACGAGACCTGCACCTGCTACACCTGCAAGGGCAGCACGCGCGCGGACGGCACGGTGAGCGGCGGCTTCTCGCGCGCCTACCTGCACCACCTGGACCGCTGCGGGGAAATGCTGGGGCCGATGCTGGCGACGATCCACAACCTGCATTTCTACTTGAACCTGATGCGGGAGATCCGGGAGGCGCTGGACGCGGGACGTTTCGCGGAATTCGCGGCGACCTTCCGCGCGGACCGCAAGCGGGGCGTGTAGCCACGCTTCCACGTCATCCCGGGCTCGACCCGGGATCCCTGGTGGCGGGTCCGCACGCCGGCATG
>DASWUI010000652.1:0-4251 GCA_036401715.1 Ramlibacter sp.
TGGGCTCGCTGATCGCCTACGACACGCTGCGTCGCGACGAAGTCGCCGGCGGCTCCCTGGCCCGGGACCTGACCTACGTCAGCTTCGGCTCCCAGGTCGGCAATCCGGCGGTGCGTTCGGTGTTCGGAGGCCGCATCGAGCCGCTGGAAAGCTGCCGCTTCTGGTGGCACCTGTTCAACGAGGAGGACGACGTCTTCACCTGCCCGGTGGGGCTGCCCTCGCGCGGCCGCTTCCGGCAGGTGGACACGCTCTTCGACATCGAGGGCTTCGCCGACCATGCCGGCGAGAGCTACCTCGGGCACGAGCACACCGCGCTGACGGTGTGGCAGGACCTGGCGGCCACCGTGGCGCGCGGGCGCGCGGCACCCGCGGCGGCGCGGCCCACGGACCTGGCGCAGCAGCACGCGCGCATCGTCACCCGCGCCAAGCCGGCGGAGCTCAAGCGCAAGGCGGTGCTGGTGGGGGTGGCCGACTATCCCGATCCGCAGAACCGGCTGGAAGGGCCGGTCAACGACGTGTTCGCGGTCAGTGCCGCTCTGCAGGAACTGGGCTTCCCGGTCGACGGCATCCGCGTCGTGCTGAACGATCGCGCGACGGGGCAGGGCATCCGCGAGCGGCTGCGCTGGCTGCTGGAGGAGGCGCGCGACGGCGACCAGCTGTTCTTCTACTTCGCCGGCCACGGCGCGCAGGTGCCAGGCTACGGGCGCGACTCGGAAGTGGACCGGGTCGACGAATGCCTGGTGCCCTGGGACTTCGACTGGAGCCGCGGCGACGGCATCAGCGACGACGAACTGGCGGCGCTGTACGGCCAGCTGCCCTACGGCTGCCAGTTCACGGTGATGCTGGACTGCTGCCATGCCGGCGGCATGGCGCGCGGCAGCGCCCTGCGCGCGCGCGGGCTCGCCCCTCCCGACGACATCCGCCACCGCATGCTGCGCTGGGACCGCGACAGCCAGATGTGGCTGGCGCGCGAGCAGCTGGCCCGCATCACGCCGGAGGAAGAGCGCAAGCTCGCCCGCGCCGGCGACCGCAAGAAGTGGCTGGGCGAGAGCGGCAGCGTGCGCCGCATGGGCCGCGGCACCAGCCTGTGGACGCCCTCGGCCGGCCAGTACCGCGCGGCCAAGGCCGCGATCGCCCACCGCGGCCCGTACGTGCCGGTCATGCTGGAAGCCTGCGGCGAGGGCGAGCTGGCCTACGAGTACCGGCACGGGGTGACGGCCTTCGGCGCCTTCACCTACAGCGTCTGCAGCGTGCTGCACCAGGTCGCGCGGCAGCACAAGCGGCCGCGCATGAGTTTCGAGCAGCTGATCGCCCGGGCGGGCGAGCGCATCGCCTCGGTCGTCGCCGAGCCGCAGAACCCCCAGCTGCACTGCGCCGATGCGCGCCGGCGCGAACAGATCCCGGGGCTGTCGCCCCTCTAGGAGACCACCATGGCCAAGGCAAGACCCAAGGCTGCCGGCGACGGCGGCGCGTACCTCGCCCAGGCGGCGCGCGGGCACCGTTACTGCAGCGTCACCTATCCCAAGGGCTACACGCAGCCGGCGCGCGCGGACGACGAGCGCACGCGCCTGTTGCGCGAGACCCAGTACAAGTGGCTCAACGGCTCCCAGCTGCGCTACTGGTTCTTCGACAAGCCGAAGAAGTGGGCCGGCAACGAGGGCGACCGCGAGGTCGTGCGCCAGGCCTTCCGGATGTGGAAGGCGCTGGGCATCGGCCTGGAGTTCGCGGAGGTGGACAACGCCCGGGACGCGGACCTGCGCATCGCCTTCCAGGACGGCGACGGTTCCTGGTCGTACATCGGCACCGACGTGCTGACCAGGCGCGAGGACCCGCGCACCATGAACTTCGGCTGGAGCCTCACGGAGGATCCGGCCGAGGGGCTGGACACGGCGCTGCACGAGATCGGCCACAGCCTGGGCTTCCCGCACGAGCACCAGAACCCGTTCGCCGGCATCGTCTGGGACGAGGAGGCGGTCTACAGGGCGCTGGCCGCGCCGCCCAACAACTGGAGCAAGGCGACCACGCGGCACAACATCATCGCCAAGCTGCAGGCAGACAAGGTGCAGGGATCGTCCTGGGACCCGAACTCGATCATGCACTACCCCTTCGAGCCGGGGCTGATCGTGCAGCCGAAGAAGTACAGCAAGGGCCTGCAGCCCAAGGGCGGCCTGTCGGCGCGCGACCGCAAGTGGGCCAAGGCCTTCTACCCGGAGCTCAAGCCGCAGGCGATCAAGGTGCTGACGCCCTTCAAGGCCAATTCGCTGTACCTCGGGTCCGGGCAGCAGGCCGATTTCACGTTCAAGCCGGCGGAGACGCGCGATTACGAATTCCGCACCTTCGGGGATGCGGACGCGCTGATGGCCCTGTTCAGGCAGGCGAGCCCGAAGGGCAAGCCGCTGGCGCTGGAGGACGACGGGGGCACCGACGACAACGCGCACCTGAAGGTGCGGCTGGACGCGGGCAAGGAGTACGTGCTGCGCCTGCGCCTGCGCTACGCGAAGAAGCCGGGGCAGGCGGCGGTGATGGTCTGGTGAGGCCGCGCGTCGCGGTTCGGCGCTGCGCGCGCTCACCGCGACACTCACAGCACGTCGTTGAGGAGGTAAGCCGCGTTGTCCTTGATCTTGTGGATCATCCCGCGCTTCCTCCACTTCTCCAGGTCGATCTCCACCGCCCGCCGCACATAGCGCTCGAAGATCGCATCCAGCTTCTCCGTGATCCCCCGATCCAGGATCCCGAGCGTGATCTCGTCGTTCGTGTCGAAGGACCGGTCGTCGAAGTTGGTCGACCCCACCGCGCTCCAGCAGCCGTCGATGGTCATGACCTTCTGGTGCAGCAGCGTGTGCGGATACTCGAACAGGCGCACGCCGAGCCTGAGCATCTGCTCGAAGTGGTAGTGCCCGGCGTGCTGCACCATCGGCGCGTCGGAGCCGCTGGCCGCCGGCATCAGCACGCGCACGTCCACGCCGCGCTTGACCGCCGCCCCGAAGGCCTGGATCGCCTCCTGCTTCGGGATGAAGTAGGGGTTCTGGATCCAGATCTTCCGCCGCGCGAGGCACAGCGCCGTGTGGTGCAGGATCTTCACGGCCGGCGCGGAGTTCTCGGGCTTGGCGAACACCGCGTGGATCGGGATGTCGCCCGCCCTGTGCAGCACGGGGAAGAAATCGTCGCCCACGAACAGCTCGCCCGTCTCGCCCGCCCAGTTCTCGCTGAAGCAGCCCTGGATGCTGTGCACGATGGGCCCGTGCAGCCACACGCTCACGTCGGCGTGGTGCAGGTGGTCCTCGGCGTCGCCCAGCCACTGGTCGGTGATGCAGTGGCCGCCGACGAAGGCTTCGCTGCCGTCGACGATGCAGATCTTGCGGTGGTCGCGGTCGTTGAGCACGCCGATGGTGTAGATCGAGTGCTTGTGGAAGAACTTCACGCTGCAACCCGCCTCCCGCAGGCGCTCGACCACGTCCTTCTCGATCCTGCGGCAGCCCTGCGCATCGAGCAGGATGCGCACGGCCACGCCGGCCCGCGCGCGGTCCATGAAAGCCGCGGCCATGCGGTCGGCCAGCCGACCCGGCTTCCACAGGAAGGTCTCGAAATGCACCGAGCGGCGCGCGGCGCGGATGCGCTGCTCGAGCACGTCGTAGAAGGCGCCGTTCTCCAGGACCTCGACGCCGTTGCCCTCCACCGAGGTGCTGAGGGTCAGGCCCGAGAGCGAGGGCATCAGCTGCTCGATGCCGGCGTCGGCCTGTACCTGCAGGATGGGGCTGCGGTGCCGGCGGATGGACCAGATCACCAGCACCAGCAGCGCGATCAGCGCGCCGGACAGCCAGATCCAGAGGTTGTCGAACATGGGGTGGGAGGGGCAGGGAGCTCTGCCGTGGAAGTCGGGCCATTGTGGGTGGGGTGCCGCCCGCTAGGGGATGTCCGTAACGAGGTGTTCGGGCGCCCCGCTAGACTGCGCCTCCATGACGCAGTCCGCTCCACGTTACGCCGCCTCCTCCCTCACCAGCTTCGCGCACGACGCGCTCGCCGCCGCCGGCATGCCGGGCGACAAGGCGCAGGCGGTCGCCGGGATCCTGGTGGACGGCGACCTTCTCGGCCACACCACGCATGGGCTGCAGCTGCTGCCCTCCTACCTGCGCGAGATCGCATCCGGTTCGATGCGGGTGGAAGGCGGGCCGGAGGTGATCCACGAAGCGCCCGCCGCGCTGACCTGGCACGGGCGCCGCCTGCCGGGCCCGTGGCTGGTGCTGCAGGCCA
>DASWUI010000653.1:0-9581 GCA_036401715.1 Ramlibacter sp.
GCTGCGCGCCCGCCAGGCCGGCTGGCAGGTGGCCAACGTCGACAGCACGGTCATTGCCCAGGCGCCCAGGCTGGCACCGCACATCGAAGCCATGCGCGCGCGCATCGCGCAGGCGCTGGACCTGCCGGCCTCGCACGTCAACGTGAAGGCGAAGACGGCGGAGAAGCTCGGGCCCGTGGGAATGGGGCAGAGCATCGAGGCGCGGGCGGTGGTGCTGTTGGTGCAGGGCTAGGCGCGCCCACCCCTCGTCATTCCCGCGGAGGCGGGAACCCAAGGCTTCCAGGGAGAGGCCGCCGCCGGCGGCCTTGTTCAACGCCTTGGATCCCCGCCTGCGCGGGGATGACGTGGGTCGTCCGGCCGTCGCTTCCTTCGCCGGCGCCCTGCGTTCGGCATCCACCGGCCCGCCGCCCGGCACCGGCGGCATCATCCGCGGGCGCTGCCGCTTGATGTGCGCGGCCAGGCCGCCGGAGGTGGTGTTCGACAGCGCGAAGATGCCGCCCATGCGCTGCACCGTCTTGTCGACGATCGCCAGGCCCAGCCCCGCGCCGGTGGCGGCGGTGCGGGCCGCGTCGCCGCGGAAGAAGGGCTTTACCAGGTTGGGCAGCGCCTCCGGCGACACGCCCATGCCATGGTCGCGCACCTTCAGCAGCACCCATTCGTTGCGGGCGCGGGCGGTGATGTCCACCACCGCGATGCCGGTCTCGGGCGTCTTGCCGTAGCGGCGCGCGTTCTCCAGCAGGTTCGAGATCACGCGGGCGAGTTCGACCTCGTCGGCCAGCACCTGCATGTTCTTGGGCATGTCCAGGTTGACCTTGATGTCGCCGTGGTCCTCGATGGCGTACATGCAGGCCTCGATCACGTCGTTGAGCACCACCGGCTTGAGCTCCGCGTGGTCGGGGCGGGCGTAGTCGAGGAACTTGTCGATGATGGCGTCGAGCTGGTCGATGTCGGCGGCCATGTGCTCGAGCGCATCGGGGTCCACCACGCTCATCTCGGTTTCCAGCCGCAGGCGCGCCAGCGGCGTGCGCAGGTCGTGCGAGATGCCGGCCAGCATGACGGCGCGGTCCTGCTCGATCTTGGCGAGCTGCTGCGCCATGCGGTTGAAGCCGATGTTCACCTCGCGGATCTCGCTGGTCACCGCCTTCTCGTCCAGCCGGCTCGCGTCGAAGTCGCCGTCGCGCACCCGGCTGGCGGCGAAGGACAGCTGCTTGAGCGGCCGGTTGATCAGCCGCGCGATCACCGCCGCGCCCGCCAGCGATAGCGCCGCCGCCGTGATCAGCCAGACCAGCCAGGTCTTGCCGCCCACCTGCGAGAACCGCTGCCGGTCCATCAGCATCCAGTAGTCGTCCTTGTCGATCTTGAAGCCGATCCACAGGCCGTCCTCGCCGTTGACGCTGCTGGCCATGACCGTGCCGGCCCCGAGCCGGTGCACCAGTTCGTCGACGATGCGCCGGTCCATGGCGCTGCCGGACAGCGGCGCGAACTTGTCGACCGGCTCGCGCGGCAGGATGCGCACGCCTTCCTGGTCGGCCAGGGTCTTGATCAGGGACACGCGGGCGATCGGGTCCGCGTGGACCAGCGCCGCGCGGCTGAGGTTCACCAGCGAGGCGATCTGCTGCGCCGTCTGTACCGCCCGCGGCTCGAATTCGAGCTGCCGGAAGGTCTGCAGCCAGGCGACGATGGACCCTATCAGCAGCAGCGACAGCAGGAAGAAGGTGCGCCAGAACAGGGACAGGCCCAGGCGCGGGCGCATCTCCAGGGGGGCAGGGGCCGTCTCCAGCGGTGCGGGGCTGGTGGCTTCGAGATTGGTCATGACGCCTCGGATCATGGCAGAAGCCGATTGCACCCCGGGGAAGTCAGGCTGTCATCGGCTGCTTCCCCGAGGCGACGTTCAGCCCGCGCCGTCCGGCACGAACACGTAGCCCACGCCCCACACCGTCTGGATGTACCGGGGCGAAGCCGGGTCGGCTTCGATCAGCTTGCGCAGGCGCGAGACCTGCACGTCCAGGCTGCGGTCGAAGGGCTCGAACTCGCGGCCGCGGGCCAGCTGCGCCAGCTTCTCGCGCGACAGCGGCTGCCGCGGGTGGCGCACCAGCGCCTTGAGCATGGCGAATTCCCCGGTGGTGAGCGGCAGTTCCTCGCCGTTCTTGCGCAGGGTGCGGGCGCCCAGGTCGAAGGCGAAGGGGCCGAAGTTGACCACCTCGTTGTCCGAGGAGGGCGCGCCGGGCGCTTCCTGCGCGGGGCGGCGGCGCAGCACGGCGTGCACGCGGGCCAGCAGCTCGCGGGGGTTGAAGGGCTTGCCCAGGTAGTCGTCGGCGCCGACTTCCAGGCCGACGATGCGGTCCACGTCCTCGCCCTTGGCCGTCAGCATGATGATCGGCGTGCGGTCGTTGGCGGCCCGCAGGCGGCGGCAGATCGACAGGCCGTCCTCGCCCGGCATCATCAGGTCGAGCACGATCAGGTCCGCGGTCTCCCGCAGCATCAGGCGGTTGAGCGCCTTGCCGTCCTCGGCCAGGATGACCTCGAAGCCTTCCTGCGTCAGGTACCGGCGGAGCAGGTCGCGGATGCGTGCGTCGTCGTCGACCACCAGGATCTTGTCGGTCCGTGCTGCTGCTTGCGTCATGGTTCTCCAGAAGCCAATTTGTAACAGCGCCGATTCTGAAGGCGGGTTTGCCCGGATTCCCGGTTTTGGGGGGTGGTTTTTCCCCCTGTTACAAATGTTGCCCCAGCGGTGGCCCGTTGACAAGCGGGAAGTGCACGGGCGCCGAACTGCGCCGTTCAATTCGTGCATGAAGTACCTCGCCGCCGCCCTCGTCCTCGCCTGCGGGGCCGCCATGGCAGCGCCGCCGTCGCCCGGGCGGCCGCCGGTGGACCTGCGGCGCTCGCTGCAGCAACTCCAGGTCGAGGGCGCGCCGCAACCGCGCCGGCTGACCGCCCGCGAACGGGCCGAACTGCGGCGCCAGCTGTCCGAATACAGGCAGCCGCGGCCGCGCCGCTGATCCGCTACGCTCCGCGCCATGCAAAGAACCAGAAACCTCCTGGCCGGCTGCGCGCTGGCCGCCGCTTCCCTGGCTTCCACCGCCCAGACCCTGCCGCCGCCACAGAACGTGCTGCAGCTGCAGGCCAGCGGCACCGTCGAGGTCCAGCAGGACCTGCTGCAGGTGAACCTGAGCACGGCCCGCGACGGCACCGACCCGGCGGTGGTGCAGACCCAATTGAAGAATGCCCTGGATGCCGCGCTGGCGGAGGCGCGCAGGACGGCGCAGCCGGGACAACTGGATGTGCGAACCGGCAACTTTGCGCTCTACCCGCGTCACAACCGCGACGGCCGCATCAGCGGGTGGACCGGCACGGCCGAGCTCATCCTGGAAGGGCGCGACTTCGGGCGCATCACGCAGGCGGCCGGCCGCATCCAGACCATGACCCTGGGCGGCATCAGCTTCGGGCTCAGCCGTGAGCAGCGCGCGCGGGTGGAAGGCGAGGCCCAGGCCCAGGCCATCGACCGTTTCAAGGCCAAGGCGGCCGAACTGGCCAAGGCCTTCGGCTTCGGCGGCTACACGCTGCGCGAGGTGTCGGTCAACGCCAACGAGCCGGGATTCACGCCGCGCATGCGCACCATGGCGGCGCAGGAGGGCAAGCTGGCGGCGAGCGATGCCGTGCCGGTGGAGCCGGGCAAGAGCACGGTGATGGTGACGGTGTCCGGGTCGGTGCAGTTGCGGTAGCGCGGGCTGCAGTCCGACAGGGCTGCCGCCCTGGCCCAGCTAAGCTGGCGCCGCCATGTCCGCCGTCCTGTCCGACCACCACGAGGAGCGCCCGTCCCGCGAGCCGCCGGCGCTGCGCGCGGACGCCGAGCTGTTCATCGTGATGAACCAGCGCTCCGGCGCGTCCGGGAAGGACGAGGTGCGCGAGGCGGTCGAGGCGGAACTGGCCGCGGCGGGACGACCCTACCGCTTCGTGCCGGTGCAGCCGGGCGAGGTCGTGCACGCCTGCCAGGAGGCGGCACGCCTGGCCCGGGAGCACGGCGGCATCCTGGTCGCCTCCGGCGGCGACGGCACCATCAATGCCGCGGCGCAGGCGGCGCTGACGCAGGACTGTCCGCTCGGCCTGATCGCGCAAGGCACCTTCAATTTGTTCGCGCGCGACCTCGGGCTGTCGCTGGATCCGGTGGAAGCCACCCGGATGCTGCTGCGCGCCGCCCCGGAACCGGTGCAGGTCGGACTGGTCAACGAGCACGTCTTCCTGGTCAACGCCTCCGTGGGCCTGTACCCCAAGCTGCTGGCCGACCGGGAGGAAGTGAAGAACCGGCTGGGCCGGCGGCGCTGGATCGCCATGGCCGCCGCGTTCAAGAGCCTGCTGGAGTGGCGGCTGCAGCTCGTGCTGGATGCGGAGATGGACGGCGAGCTCGCGCAGCTGCGCACCGCCAGCGTCTTCCTGTGCAACAACCGCGTGCAGCTGCAGCGCCTCGGCATCCAGGACTACGTCGTGGAGCAGGTGGGGCACGGGCGCATCGCCTGCCTGCTGCTGCCCAACATGCCCTGGTGGACCAAGCTGCGCATGATGGCGGCCGCCGCCTTCGGCACGCTGGGCGAGGAACGCCGGCTCCAGAGTTTCCCGATGCGCTCGCTCACGGTGGCTGCCCGCAACGCGCGCCGCCTGAAGGTGGCCACCGACGGCGAGGTGCAGTGGATGCAGCTGCCGGTGCGCTTCGCCGTGTCCCCGCGGCCGCTGCGTGTCATGCTTCCCGCGGTGGAAGAACGCCTGCCGCCGAAATGACGGTCCTGCTGCACATCTCCGACACCCATTTCGGCACGGAGGAGCCGCCCGTGGTCGCCGCATTGCAGGAGATGGTGCGCCGGCAGAAGCCGGATGCCGTGATCCTCAGCGGCGACATCACGCAGCGCGCCCGCAGCGCGCAGTTCGCGGCGGCGCGGCGCTTCTGCGATTCGCTGCGGGTCGAGCGCCTCCTCACGCTGCCGGGCAACCACGACATCCCGCTGTACAACCTGGCGGCAAGGATGTTCTCGCCCTATGCCGGCTACAAGGCCTGCTTCGGCGACGATCTCGAGCCCGAGCTGGAGTTCGGCGACGTGCTGGTGATCGGCGTGAACACCACCCGGCCGGAGCGGCACAAGGACGGCGTGGTGTCGCCGGCGCAGATCAGCCGGGTGGTCGGGCGGCTGCAGCGCGCCCGGCGCGAACAGCTGCGGGTGGTGGTGACGCACCAGCCGGCCTGCGTGATGCGGCCGGAGGACGAGAAGGACCGGCTGCACGGCGGCGAAGCGGCCGTGCAGGCCTGGGCACGGGCGGGCGCCGACCTGGTGCTCGGCGGCCACATCCACCTGCCTTACGTGAGCGACGTCTGCGCGCTGGTGCAGGCGGCCGCGCGCACCATGTACTGCGTCCAGGCCGGCACGGCGCTGTCGCACCGGGTGCGCCACGGCTCGCCCAACTCGGTGAACGTCATCCGCTGGACCCCGCCGGCCAACGGCGACGCGCGCGAATGCGCGGTGGAACGCTGGGACTACGACCTGGCCGACAGCGCGTTCGAGCTGACGCACCCGTATGCGCTGAAGCTGGCGGAGTAGGCGCCGCCCGGCGAGGGCGCGGAACTACTGCGCCGCCCAGCCCCCATCCATGTTCCACGCCACCCCGCGCACGTTCTTCGCCGCATCCGAACAGAAGAACACCGCCAGCTCGCCCAGCTCTTCCGGCGTGGTGAACTGCAGCGACGGCTCCTTTTCCGCCAGCAGCTGCTTCTTGGCTTCCTCGTTGGACACGCCGGCCTGCGCGGCGCGGGCGTCCACCTGCTTCTGCACCAGCGGCGTCAGCACCCAGCCGGGGCAGATGGCGTTGCAGGTGATGCCGGTGGTGGCCGTCTCCAGCGCGGTGACCTTGGTGAAGCCGACGATGCCGTGCTTGGCCGCGACATAGGCCGACTTCTGCGCCGAAGCCACCAGCCCGTGCACGGAGGCGACGTTGATGATGCGGCCCCAGTTGGCCTTCTTCATGGCCGGCAGCGCCAGCCGGGTGGTGTGGAAGGCGCTGGTGAGGTTGATGGCGATGATCGCGTCCCAGCGTTCCGGCGGGAAGTCCTCCACCGGCGCCACGTGCTGGATGCCGGCGTTGTTGACCAGGACGTCCACGCGGCCGAAGGTCTCGGCCGCGTACTTCATCATCGCCTCGATCTCCGCCGGCTTGCTCATGTCCGCCGCGTGGTAGCCCACCTTGACGCCGAGCGCGGCGACCTCGGCCTTCGGGCCTTCCACGTCGCCGAAGCCATTGAGCACGACGTTGGCGCCCTGGCGCGCGAGCGCCCTGGCGATGCCCAGCCCGATGCCGCTGGTGGAGCCTGTGACGAGTGCGGTCTTGCCCTTGAGCATGGGGATTCTCCTCTCCGGGATGATTTAGGATGACGTGAGCGCCGAGCGTAACTGCTTCCGGCCGCGCCGCGCACCCATGACCGTCCCTACGCTGAACTACGTATCCTGCCCCGACAGCGCCGGCAGCCACCGCATGGCCTGGTGGCTGTGGGGCCGCGAGGACGCGCCGCACCTGGTGGTGTGCGTGCACGGCCTGTCGCGCCAGGGGCGCGACTTCGACACGCTCGCGCGGGCGCTGGTGGAGCGCAGCGGCGGCCGGCTGCGCGTGGCCTGCCCGGACGTGGTGGGCCGCGGCCGCAGCGACTTCCTCGCCGATCCCATGGGCTACGGCATCCCGACCTACGTGGGCGACATGCTGCAGATGCTGAACCAGCTGCATGCCGCCGCGCCCGTGCGGGCCTTCGACTGGGTCGGCACCAGCATGGGCGGGCTGATCGGCATGGCCGTGGCGGGCACGCCCAACCTGCCGCTGCCGGCGCCGGTGCGGCGGCTGGTCCTCAACGACGTCGGCCCCGTGATCCAGTGGAGCGCACTGCAGCGCATCGGCACCTACCTGGGCAAGACGGGGCGCTTCGACTCGGTCCCGCAGGCCGCCGACGCGATGTGGCAGGTCTCGCAGGGCTTCGGGCCGCACACGCGCGAGCAGTGGCTGGAGCTGTCCCGGGCCATGGTGAAGGCGCTGCCGGATGGCGGCTACACGCTGCATTACGACCCGCAGATCGCCGTGCCTTTCCGCGCGCTGGACGAAAAGGCCGCGGCGGCGGGCCAGGCGGCGCTCTGGCAGCTGTACGACGGCA
This sequence comes from Ramlibacter sp., assembly GCA_036401715.1. Lineage (GTDB taxonomy): Bacteria > Pseudomonadota > Gammaproteobacteria > Burkholderiales > Burkholderiaceae_C > Ramlibacter. The sequence continues at coordinate 7,178 of DASWUI010000653.1, forward strand.
TCCGCGCGCGCACGCTGCTGCTGCGGGGCGCCGACTCGGACCTGCTGTCGCATGCGACGGCCCAAGAGATGACGCGCCGCGGCCCGCAGCCGCGGCTGGTCGAATTTCCCGGCGTGGGCCATGCGCCCACGCTGATCACACACGACCAGGTGGAGGCGGTGACGTCCTTCCTCCTGGCCACCGAACCCGCCTCCGATGAAAAGCCATACAGCGGAACAGGGTGACGCCGCCCTCGCGGTGCCCGACCTGGTGGCCGCCGCCGAGCAGGCCCTGCCGCAGCAGGCGAACGCGCTGGCGCGCGCCCGCGCCTTCGCGGAGCCCCTGATCGCGGGCGAGACGCTGGAGACCGGCGAGAACACGCTCGCGCATGCCGACGCCGTCGCGGCCATCCTGAAGTCCATGGGCGGGTCCGAGGCCATGCAGGCCGCCAGCTACCTGGTCTACGCCTGCGCCTACCTGAACAAGCCCGAGGAAGTGATCGCCAAGGCCTTCGGCGAGAGCTACGCGGCGCTGGCGATCGAGACCAACAAGCTGGTGCGGGTGCAGCAGCAGGCGCGCGGGGCCGATGCGCTGCTGGACGACCCGCGCGTGCAGACCGAGAACGTGCGCAAGATGCTGCTGGCGTTCTCGCGCGACCTGCGCGTGGTGATGCTGCGGCTGGCTTCCCGCCTGCAGACGCTGCGCTATTACGCGGCCACCAAGCAGGTGGTGCAGCCCGCGGTGGCCCGCGAGGCGCTGACCATCTTCGCGCCGCTGGCCAACCGCCTGGGCATCTGGCAGGTGAAGTGGGAGATGGAGGACCTGGCCTTCCGCTTCCTGGAGCCGGACACCTACAAGAGCGTCGCCCGCTGGCTGGACGAAAAGCGGGTCGAGCGCGAGCACTACGTCGAGCAGCTGCGCAAGGACCTGGAAGCCGACCTGCGCGCGCAGGGCATCCACGCGCAGGTGCACGGCCGGCCCAAGCACATCTACAGCATCGTCAAGAAGATGCGCGGCAAGTCGCTGGACTTCGAGCAGGTGCTGGACGTGCGGGCGCTGCGCGTGATCGTGCCGGACGTGAAGGAGTGCTACGCCGCGCTGGCCTGGGTGCATGCGCGCTTCTCGCCGATCCTCGAGGAGTTCGACGACTACATCGCCAAGCCCAAGCCGAACGGCTACCAGTCGCTGCACACCGTGGTGCGGGACGCGGCCGGGCGGCCCATCGAGATCCAGATCCGCACGCAGGCCATGCACGACCACGCCGAGCACGGGGTGGCTGCGCACTGGGCGTACAAGGAAGCGGGGCACAAGGGCTATGCGGGCGTCAGCGCATCGACGGTGTACGACACCAAGATCGCCGTGCTGCGCCAGCTGCTGGCCTGGGAGCGCGACCTCGCCGGCTCGGCCGAGGGGCTGTTCGAGGACCGCATCTACGTGCTCACGCCGCAGGCGTCGATCGTGGAGCTGCCGCGGGGCGCCACGCCGGTGGACTTCGCCTACACGGTGCACACCAGCCTGGGCCACCGCTGCCGCGGCGCCCGCGTGGACGGCGCGATGGTGCCGCTGAACACGCCGCTGAAGAACGGGCAGACGGTGGAGATCGTCGCCACCAAGGAGGGCGGCCCGTCCCGGGACTGGCTCAACGAGAACCTCGGCTTCCTGGCCAGCCACCGCGCCCGCGCCAAGGTGCGTGCCTGGTTCAACGAGCAGGTGCGGCACGAGACCGTGGCGCGCGGGCGGGAGCTGGTCGAGCGGCTGCTGCAGCGCGAAGGCAAGACAGCCATCAAGCTGGAGGACCTGGCCTCGCAGCTCGGGTTCAAGTCGGCCGAGGACCTGTTCGCGGTGGTGGGCAAGGACGAATTCTCCCTGCGCAACATCGAGGTGCTGCTGCACCCGCGGGCGGAGCTGCCGACCGAAGACGAGGTGGTGCTCGCCAAGAAGTACAAGCCGGTGCAGGCCCGGTCGCCCAAGGGCGGCGTGCTGGTGGTGGGCGTCGATTCGCTGATGACCCAGCTGGCCCGGTGCTGCAAGCCGGCACCGCCCGACGCCATCAGCGGCTTCGTCACGCGCGGCAAGGGCGTGAGCATCCACCGCAACGACTGCGCCAACTTCCGCGAGATCGCGCAGCGCAGTCCCGAGCGGGTGATCGAGGTGGAGTGGGGGCGGCGCAAGGGCGACGATGCGGTGTACCCGGTGGACGTGGCGATCGAGGCCGCCGATCGGCACGGCCTGCTGCGCGACATCTCGGAAGTCTTCGCCAAGGAGAAGATGAACGTGGTCGGCGTGCAGACGCAGTCCGTCAAGGGCACGGCCTGGATGACGTTCACGGTGGAGATCAACGATTCGCAGCGCCTGGCCAAGGTGCTCACGCTGGTCAGGGAAGTGCAAGGCGTGCGCGCGGCGCGGCGGCGGTGAGCCTCGGCGG
>DASWUI010000654.1:0-11240 GCA_036401715.1 Ramlibacter sp.
CTGCTGTACCAGCGCCTGAAGGACCTGCCCGAGGGCGACCTCTCCCGCGTGCGCGCCAACCTGGTCAAGCAGGACACCCTGCACAAGCTGGCGACGGACCTGGCGCTGCCCGGCCTGGTCCGCCTGGGGGAAGGCGAGGCGCGCTCCGGCGGGCACAAGCGTCCTTCCATCCTGGCCGATGCCCTGGAGGCCGTGATCGGCGCCGTCTACCTGGACGCGGGCTACCTGGCGGCGGAAGCGCTGGTGCACCGGCTGTTCGGCTCCGTCGAGATCAAGCCGGAGATGTCGGCTGCCGCCAAGGACCCCAAGACGGAACTGCAGGAGCTGCTGCAGGGCCGCAAGATGCACGTCCCCGTGTACCGCGTGGTCGCGACCCTGGGCGCGGCGCACAAGCAGACCTTCGACGTCGAATGCGAGGTCGCCGAGCTCGGCCTTGCCGAGCGCGGCATTGGCGCCTCGCGGCGGGCCGGCGAACAGGCCGCCGCTGCGGCTATGCTCATGGTGCTGAAAGCAAGGTTCAAATGAGCACGAGCCCCCATCCCGGCCTTCCCCCAGAGGGGGAAGGAGAACGCGCCGGCACGGCCGCCGGCGGCGAGGCGCAGGCCCCGGGGCAACGCTGCGGGCTGGTCGCGATCGTGGGCAAGCCCAACGTGGGCAAGTCCACCCTGCTCAATGCCCTCGTGGGGCAGAAGATCAGCATCACCTCGCGCAAGGCGCAGACCACGCGCCACCGCATCACCGGCGTGCGCACCGAAGGCGGCTCGCAGTTCGTGTTCGTCGACACCCCCGGCTTCCAGACCCGCCACAGCTCGGCGCTGAACCGCTCGCTGAACAAGGCCGTCACCGGCGTGGTGGGCGACGTGGACGTGGTGCTGTTCGTGGTGGAGGCGGGCAGCTTCACCCTGGCCGACGCCAAGGTGCTGGCGCTGCTCAAGCCCGGCATCCCCGCCATCCTGGTGGCCAACAAGCTGGACATGGTCCACCGCCGGGAGGAGCTGGCGCCCTGGCTGCGCGACATGCAGCAGCGGCATCCCTTCGCGGAGTTCATGCCCATTTCCGCCAAGCAGCCGAAGGACATCGAGCGCCTGCTGGAAGTCTGCGGCAGGTACCTGCCCGAGCAGCCCTGGTGGTACGGCGAGGACGAGCTCACGGACCGCAGCGAGCGCTTCATGGCCGGCGAGATGATCCGGGAGAAGCTGTTCCGCCTGACCGGGGACGAGCTGCCCTACACGTCGACCGTGGTGGTCGACAAGTTCGAGGAAGAGCCCAGCCCGAAATTCAAGCGCATGGTGCGCATCGCCGCCACGATCGTGGTGGAGCGCGACAGCCACAAGGCGATGATCATCGGCGAGGGCGGCGAGAAGCTCAAGCGCATCGGCACCGAGGCGCGCCAGGAGCTCGAGCAGCTGTTCGACGCCAAGGTGTTCCTGCAGCTGTTCGTGAAGGTCCGCTCCGGCTGGGCGGACGACGAGTCGCGGGTGCGCAGCTTCGGCTACGAGTGAAGCGCGCCTGAAGCCCCCGCCATGGCCAAGCGCATCGCCGACGAACCCGCGTTCGTCCTGCACCGCTACGACTGGAGCGAATCCAGCCTGATCCTGGAGCTGCTGACGCGGCACCACGGGCGCATCGCGGTGGTGGCCAAGGGCGCGAAGAAGCCCAGCTCCAATTTCCGCCCGGTGCTGCTGCCGCTGCAGCCGCTGCATGTCGCCTTCGGCGGCGATGCGGAGATCCGCACCCTCAAGTCGGCCGAATGGCTGGGCGGGCAGGTGATGCCCACCGGCGAGGGGCTGCTGTCCGGCTATTACCTCAACGAGCTGCTGCTGCGCCTGCTGGCGCGCGACGACCCGCACCCCGCCCTGTTCGACGTCTATGCCGCCACCGTGCGCGTGCTGGCGCACGACGATCCGCAGGTGCTGCAGCCGGCCCTGCGCGCCTTCGAGCTGCTGCTGCTGCGCGAGATCGGCCTGCTGCCCGCGCTGGACGCGCAGACGGCGACGCTGGCGTCGCTCGCGCCGCAGGGCCGCTACAGCCTGCGGCCGGAAGGCGGGCTGGTCGAATCGCGCGAGGACGAGGGCCGCGGCAGCCTCACCGGCGAGCAGTGGCAGGCACTGCAGGCGGCCCTGGACGACCCGGCGCCTTTCAACGCCACCTTGCAGCAGGCCGCGGCCATGGGCGAGCTCAAGCCGCAGCTGCGCGCGCTGCTGCACTACCATTGCGGCGTGAACACGCTGCGCACCCGGCAACTGATGATCGACCTGCAGGCCCTATGACCACCGCCCTGTCCGTGAACCTGAACAAGGTGGCGCTGGTGCGCAACACCCGGCACCTGGGCATCCCGAGCCTCACGCGCGCCGCCAGGATCTGCCTGGAGGCCGGCGCGCACGGCATCACCGTGCATCCGCGCCCCGATGCCCGCCACATCCGCGCCGAGGACGTGCGCGAGCTGCATGCGCTGCTGGCCAGGGACTGGCCGAAGGCGGAGTTCAACATCGAGGGCAACCCCTTCCACAACCTGATGGACTTCGTGCGCGAGCTGCGCCCGCACCAGGCGACCTTCGTGCCGGACAGCGAAGGCCAGTTCACCAGCGACCACGGCTGGAACCTGCGGGTGGACGGCGAGCGCGTCAGGCCGCTGATCGCCGAAGCCAGGGCGCTGGGCGTGCGCGTGAGCCTGTTCATGGACGCCGAGCCCGAGGCCATGCCCCTGGCCAAGGCGGTGGGCGCCGACCGCGTCGAGCTCTATACCGAGCCCTATGCGGCGGCCTGGGGCACGCCCCGGCAGCAGCAGGAGCTCGAGCGCTTCGCGGCGGCGGCCAGGGCCGCGCATGCCGCGGGGCTCGACATCAATGCCGGGCACGACCTCAGCCGCGAGAACCTCACCGACTTCCTGCGCGCGGTCCCCCGCGTGCGGGAAGTGTCCATAGGCCACGCGCTCATCTCCGATGCGCTGGAGCTGGGCTATGCCGCCACCATCCGCGGCTACCTCCAGGCGATAGGACGCGCGGCCCAGTGATCTACGGCATAGGCACCGACATCTGCGACGTGCGCCGCATCCGCGCCTCGCTGGAGCGGCACGGCGAGCGGTTCGCGCTGAAGATCCTCAGCGAAGCGGAGTTCAGGACCTGGCAGGCGCGCAGCGCCCGCTGGCCCGAGCGCGGCGTGCGCTACCTGGCCACCCGTTTCTCGGCCAAGGAAGCCTTCAGCAAGGCCGTCGGCCTGGGCATGCGCATGCCCATGACCTGGCGGCTGTGCGAAGTCGGCAAGCTCGCGAGCGGCAAGCCCGTCATCGTGCTGCACGGCGAGCTCAAGGCCTGGTGCGAAGCGCGCGGCCTCAGTGCGCAGGTGAGCGTGACCGACGAAACCGATTACGCGGCGAGCTTCGTCGTGGTGGAACAGAAAGAGAACAACCATGAGTGAACATGCACCGGTGATCCTGGACGTCGCCGGCCTGACCCTCTCCGGCGACGATCGCCGCCGCCTGGCGCACCCGCTGGTGGGCGGGATGATCCTGTTCGGGCGCAACTGGGAAAGCCGCGAGCAGCTGTCCGCGCTGTGCGCCGAGATCAAGGAGGTGCGCGGCGACCTGCTGGTCTGCGTGGACCACGAAGGCGGACGCGTGCAGCGCTTCCGCAGCGACGGCTTCACGCACCTGCCGCCCATGCGTCGCTTCGGCGAGCTTTGGATGAAGGACGGCAAGGGCGGCGAGGGCGCCGGCGCCATGAAGGCCATGGCCGCGGCCACGGCGGCGGGCTACGTGCTCGGTGCGGAACTGCGCGCCTGCGGCGTGGATTTCAGCTTCACGCCCGTGCTGGACCTCGACTTCGGCGCCAGTTCGGTGATCGGCGACCGCTCCTTCCACCGCGACCCGCGCATCGTCACCCTGCTGGCCAGGAGCCTCATGCACGGCCTGTTGCAGGCGGGCGTGGCCAACTGCGGCAAGCACTTCCCGGGGCACGGTTACGTGCGGGCGGACTCGCACCTGGAGATCCCCGAGGACGACCGCAGCCTCAAGGCGATCCTGGCGGACGATGCCATCCCCTACGAGTGGCTCGGCAACACGCTCACCAGCGTGATGCCGGCCCACGTCGTCTACCGCAAGGTGGACAAGCTGCCGGCCGGCTTCTCGCCGCGCTGGCTCCAGGACATCCTGCGCGAGCAGCTGCACTTCCAGGGCGCGATCTTCAGCGACGACCTGAGCATGGCGGGCGCGCGCAAGATCGAGGGCCGCGAGGTGACCTTCACCGAAGCCGCCGTCGCCGCGCTGCGGGCCGGCTGCGACATGGTCCTGCTGTGCAACGAGTCGGTGAACAGCGAGGGCGGCAGGTCGATCGACGAGATGCTCGATGGGCTCGCCGGGGCGCAGCGCCGGGGCGAGTGGCAGGCGAGCGAGGCCAGCGAGCAGCGGCGGCTGGCGCTGCTGCCCTGCGGGCCGTCGACGTCCTGGGATGCGCTGATGACGGAGCCGCGGTACATGCGGGCGTTGCAGCTGCTGCCCTGATGCGCGACAGGCATTCAGGCGCGCCCCGCGGCATACGACAACCCGGATGCCACGCCCCCGAACAAATCCCCCTCGACCACCTCCGTCCCCGCGAACCGCCGCCGCAGCAGCTCCTGGAACGGCCGCAGCGCGGACGAACCGCCGGTGAGGTAGATCGCGTCCAGCCCGCCGGCCTTCAGCCCGGCGCGGCCCACGCACTCGGCGGCGCAGTCCACCACCTTCAGCAGCAGCCCGGACAGGTCGAGCGCCGTTTCGTCCGCGCTGATGCACGCGTGCAGGCCTGGCTCCACGGCGTCCAGCGCGACGCGGGCAGGTTCGCCGCGCACCGACACGTCGATCTTCGCCCGCTCGACTTCGCTGGCCACCATGTGGCCCAGGCGCTGCTCCAGCACCGTCATCAGCCGGTCGTGCAGGCGCGTGTCGGCATAGCTGGTGCGCAGCTCGCGCACTTCCCGCAGCTTCCTGGGCGTGTACATGCGGTGGATCAGGTGCCAGCTCGCCAGGTCGAAGAAGGCGGCGCTGGGCACTTCGCGCCCGCCGGGGCCGGTGTGCCGCAGCCCGAACAGCGGCATCACCCGCTGCAGGTTGAGCTGGCGGTCGTAGTCGGTGCCGCCGATGTGCACGCCCGTGGTCGCCAGGATGTCGGCCTTGCGGTTGCGCTTGTCCATGCGCCCGGGCCCGAGCCGGACCACGGTGAAGTCCGAAGTGCCGCCGCCGATGTCCACCACCAGCACCAGCGATTCCGCCGTGAGCCGGCGTTCGTAGTCGAGCGCGGCGGCGATCGGCTCCAGCTCGAAGGACACCTCGCCGAAGCCCGCGGCTGCGGCCGACTCCGCCAGCACTTCTTCCGCGCGGCGGTCCCGCGCCTCGTCCTCGTCCACGAAATGGACCGGCCGGCCGATCACCACCCGCCGCGGTTCGCTGCCCAGGTGTGCCGCCGCGCGTGCCCGCAGTTCGCCCAGGAAGAGGGCGATGATCGCCTTGAAGCTCAGGGTGCCCCGGCCGACGGCGGTTTCCTCCTCCACGAGGCTGCTTCCCAGCAGGCTCTTGAGCGAGCGCATCAGCCGCCCCTCGACGCCGGCGAGATAGAGGCCCATCGCGTCGCGGCCGAAGTGCGTCCCCGGATCCTCGCCGTTGAAGAACACCGCCGTGGGCATCGCGGTGGCGCTGCCTTCCAGCGGCACCAGGCGCGCGGCGCCGTCCGGGGCGAGGAAGGACACCGCGGAATTGGACGTGCCGAAGTCGATGCCGAGGGCGGGCGCGGCCGCGCCCGCGCGCGGGCGGGGCATCAGCCCTCGCGCCGCAGCGCCGGGAACAGGATGATGTCGCGGATGCTGGGGCTGTCGGTCAGCAGCATCATCAGGCGGTCGATGCCGATGCCGCAGCCGCCGGCCGGCGGCATGCCGTACTCGAGCGCGCGCACGAAGTCGTGGTCGAAGAACATGGCCTCGTCGTCGCCCGCGTCCTTGGCGCTCACCTGCGCCTGGAAGCGCGCGGCCTGGTCCTCGGCGTCGTTCAGCTCGGAGAAGCCGTTGGCGATTTCCCGGCCGGTGATGTAGAGCTCGAAACGCTCGGTCACCTCGGGGCGCTCGTCGTTGGCGCGCGCCAGCGGCGAGATTTCCGTGGGGTGTTCCATGATGAAGGTGGGCTGCCAGAGCTTCTCCTCCACCTTCTCCTCGAAGTACATCACCTGCAGCGAGGCGAGCGAGCGCGCGGACAGGCGCTCCTTCTCCTCGGTCATGCCCAGCTTGCGCAGCTGGCTGACCAGCCAGTCGCGGCTGGCGACGTTCTCGCCCGCATCCGTGTGGCGGACGATCGCCTCGGGGATCGTCAGGCGCTCGAAGGGCCGGCCCAGGTCCACCTCGCGCCCGGCGTAGGACAGCTGCAGCGTGCCGACCGCCTTCTGCGCCGCATCGCGCAGCAGCGCCTCGGTGAAGTCCATCAGGTCCTGGTAGTTCCAGTACGCCGCGTAGAACTCCATCATCGTGAACTCGGGGTTGTGGCGCACCGAGATGCCTTCGTTGCGGAAGTTGCGGTTGATCTCGAACACCCGCTCGAAGCCGCCCACCAGCAGGCGCTTGAGGTACAGCTCCGGCGCGATGCGCAGGTACATCTCCTGGTCCAGCGCGTTGTGGTGGGTGATGAAGGGCTTGGCGTTGGCGCCGCCGGGGATCGGGTGGAGCATGGGCGTCTCCACCTCCAGGAAGCCGTTGTCCACCATGAACTCGCGGATGCCCGACATCGCGCGGCTGCGCGCCACGAAGCGCTTGCGCGCTTCCTCGTCGGTCATCAGGTCCACGTAGCGCTGGCGGTACTTGGTCTCCTGGTCGGTCATGCCGTGGAACTTGTCGGGCATGGGCCGCAGGCTCTTGGTCAGCAGGCGGATCGAAGTCGCGTGCAGCGACAGCTCGCCGGTGCGCGTCTTGAACAGCTTGCCCTCGGCGCCGACGATGTCGCCCAGGTCCCAGTGCTTGAAGGCCGCATAGGTCTCCTCGCCGACCGCGTCGCGCGTCACGTAGATCTGGATGCGGCCGCTCTGGTCCTGCAGCGTCGCGAAGCTCGCCTTGCCCATCACCCGCTTGAGCATCATGCGGCCGGCCACGCGGCCGGGCGGCCCCTCGGCTTCCAGCTGTTCGGCCGTCTTCTCGCCGTGGTGGTGGTGCAGCTTCGAAGCGTGCTCCGAGGGCTTGAAGTCGTTCGGGAAAGCCGGAGTCCCGCCGTTGCGGTGCGCCTCGCGCAGGGCCTTGAGCTTCTCGCGGCGCTCCGCGATCAGCTGGTTCTCGTCGGTGGGCGGGGTGTTCTGGTCTTTGGACATGGAGCGGGCGCGCGGGCGCTGCTGGGGGCGAAACCCTCCATTGTAGGTTTCGCGACGGAACCCGGCCGTGGCCCGCCGATAATGCCCGCCATGTTTCTCCGGGCCGGCGTCCTGTCCCTCGCATTGCTCCTCGCCAGCCGCGTCCTGGGGCTGGTGCGCGAATCCGCGCAGGCCGCCGCCTTCGGCGCCAGCGGCATGGGGGACGTGGCGGTGCTGATGCTGACCCTGCCGGACTGGCTGGCCGGCGTCCTGGCGAGCGGAGCGCTCGCCTACGTGTTGCTGCCGGCGTGGTCGCACGAGGAGGGCGCGCGCATCGCCGCGAGCCAGCGGCGCATCGCGCGCATGCTGCTGGCCGGCGGCGCGGGCCTGGCGTTGCTGCTGGCGCTGGGGCGGCAACCGGTGATGGGCTGGCTGGCGGCCGGCTTGCCGGAAGCCCTGCGCGAACCGGCGGGCAGGGGGCTGGCCTGGAGCGCAGCCGCCGTGCCCCTGGCGCTGCTGTCGGCGCTGTGGGTGACGCGGCTGCAGCACGAACGCGACTTCGTCGGCATGTACGCCGCCAACCTGGTGGTCAACGGGGTCCTGATCGCGGCCTTGCTGCTGGCGGCGACCGCTTTCGGCGCGGCGAGCTCGGATGTCCTCGTGCTCGGGATCGGGCTGCTGCTCGCGATGGCGGCGCGCCTGGGCTGGCTGCAGTGGCGGCAGCAGCCGTTCCGGCGGGCGGCGGCACCGGCGGACGAGGCCGCGCTTCCGGCCGCGTCCGTCTGGCTGTGGGCCGGGGCCGCTGCCGGCCTGCCGCTGGCGCTTCCCTTCCTGGCGCGCTCGCTCGCCTCGCACGAAGCGCCCGGCGCGCTGGCCACCTTCAACTACGCCTGGAAGCTGGTGGAGCTGCCGCTGGTGCTCGCGATCCAGCTGGTCGCCACGCTGGCGCTCGGTCCCGTGTCGCGCGCCCTGCGCGGCGCCGCTTCGCCGCAGGAAGCCGCGGCACCGCTGCGGCGCGGCTTCGCCCTGGCCTGGACGCTCGCCTGTGCCTGCGTCGCCGGCCTGCTGCTGGCGTCGCCGGCCGTGGCCCAGCTTCTCTTCGGCTGGGGCCGCATGCAGCCGGAAGCGCTGGAGCAGGTGGCGCGGTGGGGCCGCATCGGTGCGTGGAGCCTGTTGCCCCAGGCGCTGATCGCCATCGCGCTGGCGGCGCTGGCGGCACAGGACCGGCTGCGCATCGCGGTGCTCGCGTACGCGCTGGCGCTCCTGGTCCTGCTGCTCTCCGGCGCCCGCAGCGGGGCGGCGCTGATGGTCTGGCTGGACCTGCTGTGGCTCGCCATCGCGCTGGCGCTGCTGCGCGGCCTGCGCCCCGCGGCGCAGGGCTGGCTGCCCTGGCGCGCGCTGGGTGTCGCCGGCGCAGCGCTGCTGGCGCGGCCGGCGCTGCTGCTCGTGCCCGGCATGCCCTCCAGCCTCATCCTGCAGGGGCTCGCCGCGATCGCGGCGGCCGCCGCGCTGTTCGGCCTGACCTGGTGGTGCAGCGCCGACCTGCGCGCGTCGCTGGCGCGATAATCCCCTTGGGCATGCTCGAGCTGATACAGATCACCAACGATCCGGCGTTTGCCCGGCGCTGCGATGCGTTGGGCGGCTTCCGCCTGTTCGTCGACCTCGAGCGCCTCGGCAAGGCCGAGCGCCAGGCCGGCCGCAATACCTTCATCAGTGCCCACCAGCTCGAGGACGTCGGCCGTGTGCGCGCGGTGCTGCGGCGCTCGCCGCTGATGGTGCGGGTGAACCCGCTGCATGAAGGCACCCGGGCCGAGGTCGATGCCGTGCTCGCGCAAGGCGCGGACCTGCTGATGCTGCCGATGTTCACCACCGCCGGCGAGCTGCGCGCCTTCTCGGACCTGGTGGCGGGCCGCGTGCCCATCGTTCCCCTGCTGGAAACGGCCTCGGCCCTGCGCAACGTGCAGGAGTGGGCGGCGACGCCGGGCCTGCGCGAGATCTTCGTGGGCCTCAACGACCTGCACCTGTCCCTGGGCTGCCGCTTCATGTTCGAGCCGCTCGCCGACGGCAGCGTGGAGCGGGTCGGCCGCATCGCGCGCCGGCACGGGCTGCCCTTCGGCTTCGGCGGCATCGCCCGGCTCGACGAGGGCCTGCTGCCCGGGCGCGACGTCCTGGCCGAGCACCTGCGGCTGGGTTCCGGCGCGGTGATCCTCTCGCGCACTTTCCACCGCGACTCGGAGATGGACTTCGAGCGCGAGATCGCGGCGCTGCGCCAGGCCGAGCGCGAGCTGGCCGCCCGCACGCCCGCGCAGGTCGAGGCGGACGCCGTCCGCATCGCGCAGCGCATCCGCTCCATCGCCGCGGGGCTCGCTCCCCGCCCATGAAACGCGCCATGGACATCGTGGTCGCCGCGTTCGCGCTGCTGCTCCTGGCGCCGCTGCTGCTGGCCACGGCCGCGGCCGTCGCGATCGACAGTGGGTTCCCGGTGCTGTTCCGCCAGGTGCGCATCGGCCGCAAGGGCGAGACCTTCGGCATGTACAAGTTCCGCAGCATGGTGCGCGACGCCGCGGCGATCGGGCCCTTCAACACCTCGGCCGACGATCCGCGCATCACGCGGGTGGGGCGCTTCATCCGCCGCACCAGCCTGGACGAACTGCCGCAACTGCTGAACGTGCTGCGCGGCGACATGAGCCTGGTCGGCCCGCGGCCCGACGTTCCCCTGCAGCGCGCGCTGTACAACGATGCGGACTGGGCGCTGCGCTGCAGCGTGCGGCCCGGCATCACCGGCCTGGCGCAGGCGCTGCTGCGCTCCGAAGGCACCGAAGACGAGCGGCGCGAACTGGACCTGCGCTACGTGCGCGAGCAGAGCCTCTGGCTGGACCTCAGGATCATGGCCTGGACCCTGGCGCGGCTCACCGGCAAGGGCGCGAACTGAGATGTGCGGCATCTTCGGCTACTGGGACCGCGATCGCAACGCGCTGGACGAAGGCGCGCTGGCGGCGATGGCGCGCACGCTGGTGCACCGCGGGCCCGACGACGAGGGCATCCGCCACCAGCCGCAGCGCGGCGTCGCCGTGGGCAACCGGCGCCTGTCCATCATCGACATCGCCGGCGGCCACCAGCCCTTCGTGTCCGACGACGGCCTGGTCGCGGTCGTGCAGAACGGCGAGATCTTCAACTTCGTCGAGCTGGCGGACGAGCTGCGCGCGCAGGGCGTGCGGCTGGACACGCATTCCGATACCGAGGTGCTGCTGCGCCTGTACGAGCGCGAAGGCCTGGCTTTCGTGCACCGCCTCAACGGCATGTTCGCCATCGCGATCGACGACGCGCGGCAGGATGCGCTGTTCCTGGTGCGCGACCGCATCGGCGTCAAGCCGCTGTACGTGGCCGAGCAGGGCGGGCGGCACCTGTTCGCCTCCGAGATCAAGGCGATCCTGCAGGCGCTCCCGGCGCAAGCGCAGCTGGACCTGGAGGCGATCCACCACTACCTGAGCTTCAATTACATCCCGGCGCCCTGGACGGTGTGGCAGGGCATCCGGCACGTCATGCCCGGCTGCTGGATGAAGTTCACGCGGCAGGGCGTGGAGCAGGGGCGCTGGTGGAGCCTGGCCTCGCAGCAGGAGCGGGAGCAGGATTTCGGGGACTGGTCGCGCGAGTTCCTGGACATCCTGGACGACGCGACGCGCATCCGCCTGCGCGCCGACGTGCCCTGGGGCGCGTTCCTGTCCGGCGGCGTCGATTCCAGCACCATCGTCGCGCTGATGGCGCGGCACGTGCAGCAGCCGGTGCGCACCTTCTGCATCGGCTTCGCCGATCCCCGCTTCGACGAATCCGCGCATGCCGCGCTGGCGGCCCGGCGCTTCGGCTGCGAGCACACCAGCGAGGTCGCGGAGCTGAACATGCTGGACCGCTGGCCGCAGGTGCTGCACCACCTCGACCAGCCGCACGGGG
>DASWUI010000655.1:0-5693 GCA_036401715.1 Ramlibacter sp.
GTACGCATCCCAACTGTTTGCCGGCAGCCGCATCCTGGTCACCGGCGGTGGCACGGGACTCGGCAAGGCCATGGCCGAGCGCTTCCTCGCGCTCGGCGCCGACGTCGCGATCTGCGGCCGGCGCAAGGCCGTGTGCGACGAAACCGCGGCGACCTGGCGCGAGCAGTTTCCCGGCCGGCGGATCGATACCTTCGGCGTGGACATCCGCGTCGCGCCGGCGGTGGAGGAAATGGTGCAGGCGCTGTGGGACAGCGGCGGGCTCACCGGCCTGGTCAACAACGCCGCCGGCAACTTCATCGCGCCCACCGAGAGCCTGTCGCCGCGCGCCTTCGACGCGATCGCCAACATCGTCTTCCACGGCACCTTCTACGTCACGCAGGCGGTGGGCAAGCGCTGGGTCGCGCAGGCGCGGGCAGGGCAGTGGAGGCCGGACCAGCCCTATCGCAGCGTGATGAGCATCATCACCACCTGGGTCGACAACGGCAGTCCCTACGTGGTGCCCTCGGCGATGAGCAAGGCGGGCATCGACGTCATGACCAAGTCGCTGGCGGTGGAGTGGGCGCGCCACGGGGTGCGGCTCAATGCCGTGGGCCCGGGCGAGATCCCCACCGAAGGCATGAGCAAGCGGCTCAATCCGGGCGAGGAGCCGGGGGCGCGCAGCCGGGACGGCAACCCGATGGCGCGGCCGGGGAAGATGAGCGAGCTGCAGAACCTCGCGGCCTTCCTGCTGGCGCCCGGGCAGTGCGACTGGCTCACCGGCCAGAGCATCATGATGGACGGCGGCAACGCACTGGCCACCGGCGGCAACTTCTACGCGCTGCGCGAGTGGAGCGACGCCGAGTGGCTGGCCGCGCGCGAACGCATCGAGGCGCAGAACGCCAAGGACCGCGCGCAGCGGGGTTGAGATCCGCAGGAGCCACCATGGCCACGCAAGCATCGCGACCCGCAGACAACTGGCAGCTCGGGAACCCCTACGAGCGTTACGTCGGGCGGTGGAGCCGGCGCGTTGCACCGGAGTTCCTGGCGTGGCTCGACCTGCCGCCGGGGCGGCGCTGGCTGGATGTCGGCTGCGGGACCGGCGCGCTCTCGGCGGCGATCGTCGAGCGCTGCGCGCCCGCGTCCGTGGTGGGCGTGGAGCCGTCGCCAGGTTTCCTGGAGGTCGCGCGTGGATCGCTGCCGCCGCAGGTGGCGCTCGGCTCCGGCAGCGCATCCGCCATTCCCCTGCCGGACGCATCGGTGGACGCCGTGGTGTCGGGGCTGGTCCTCAACTTCGTTCCCGATGTCGACCAGGCCCTGGCGGAGATGCGGAGGGTCGCCGCCGGCGGCGCGACCATCGCGGCCTACGTCTGGGACTATGCCGGGCGCATGGAGCTCATGCGCCACTTCTGGGATGCGGCCGCCGCGCTCGATCCCGCCGCGCGCGAGCTCGACGAGGGTGGGCGCTTTCCCCTCTGCCACCCGGACGCGCTGGCGGCGCGCTTCGGAACGGCCGGGCTGCGCGACGTGCAGGTGACGGCGATCGACGTCCCGACGCCGTTCGCGTCCTTCCAGGATTACTGGGAGCCTTTCCTGGGCGGCCAGGGTCCTGCGCCGGCCTATGCGATGTCGCTGGCGGAAGCGGCGCGCGACAGGCTCAGGGAGAGGCTGCGCGAGCGCCTGCCGGTGCAGGCGGACGGTTCGATTGCGCTGGTGGCGCGGGCCTGGGGCGTGCGCGGGAGATCATGAAGCGCGCCCCGGGCTTGCCGGGATCCATGTGGGCGCGGACACGGCGGCATGGATGGCGGGCGGAGCCCGAAATGACGTGCGAGCTGCCGTCCGCACCCCGCCGGGCGCCGCCTGGCGACTCGGCGCGGCGTTCGGCCAACGCTTGCCGGCGCCTGCGGCGCCGCCGCCTTGCCTGCCGCGCTGCCCTGTCATAGGCTGCGCGGGTGAGGAGGACAGACATGAAGCATTGGTCTGACAACTTCGAGGAGTTCCCGGAAGAGAACGCGGCCAACTACGTCAACGGCCGCTTCGATCCGCAGGCGGCGCAGGCCCGGCGGGCAAGCCAGCGCAAGCTGGCGGAAGTGCAGGCGCGGCTGCAGGCCGAAGCCCGCACCATCGCGCAAAGGCACCGCCCCCAGCGCGCCGCGGCCAAGTAGGCCGCGCCGGCGCCGCGGTCCCGTACGTGCTCGTGGGAATTGCCGGCCGCCGTCCCCGGTCCTACAGTGCGCCGGATGCGCACCCAGTACTACACGGCCGCCAGCCTCGACGGCTTCATCGCCACAGAGGACGATTCGCTCGAGTGGCTGTTCCCGCTCGGCGACGTCAACGACACCAGCTATCCGCATTTCATCCAGGGCGTCGGCGCCCTCGCCATGGGGTCCGCGACCTACGAGTGGATGATGCGGCACGTGGTCAAGCCGGGCTCGGGCCAGCCCGGCGCCTGGCCCTACACGCAGCCGGCCTGGGTGTTCTCCAGCCGCAAGCTGCCGGCAGTGCCGGGCGCGGACATCCGCTTCGTGCAGGGCGACGTCCGGCCGGTGCACGCGCAGATGCGCGCCGCGGCGGGCGGCCGCAACGTGTGGCTGGTGGGAGGCGGCGGGCTGGTGGGGCAGTTCCACGATGCCGGCCTGCTCGACGAGATCATCGTGCAGGTGGGTTCGGTGACGCTGGGCTCCGGCAAGCCCCTGCTGCCGCGGCGCATCACCTCGCCCGCGCTCAGGCTGGTGGGCGTGCAGCAGTTCGGCCCAGGCTTCGCGGAACTGCGCTACGAGGTGCCCAGCGCAAGCCAGGCATGAAGCTGCGAGGTACTCGGCTTCCCGCGGGCCGATCCGGCACACCGGCTCCGGGTCCGGCCGCTGGCCGCACCCGGGTTTGTGGCAGCCCATGCGGGATACTCCGCGCACGCCGCGCGACGGCTGAGCCGCCCGCGCGACCCTTTTTCCACGACTGAACCATCCATGCGCAAGAACACCGTCCTTTCCTTCGGCATCCCGCTCGCGGCCCTGGTGCTCGCCTTCCTGCTGAATCCCTCGCCGAACACGCACCGCGACAAGATCAGGGAGTCGTTCGGCCAGCGCAGCCCGGTGGCGCGCGTGCTGGGCGTGGGCTCGCTGGCCGCATTCGCCTCCAACTACCACTCGCTGGGTGTCGCCTCGTACACCAAGGCCGGCGAGCGCACCCTCTCGGTGGGCGCGTTCGGCCTGGTGTACGTGATGCAGCAGTAAGCGCTCAGGCGGTGCGGATCACCGCGATGTGCTCCGTGCCGCTCTCGGGCAGCCACACCTCGCCCTTGCGCCCCAGGATCTGGCGCACGTTGGCGCCCTCGCGCGGCATGGCAAAGCGCTGGAACTTCTCCGGGCGCGGATCGAAGGACCAGGTGGCGTTGCCGCCGAAGTCGCTGAGCCACACGACATCGCGCTCGTCCACGTACACGGCATAGATGCGCGGGCCCTCGCCCGGCACCTTCCAGGCGCGCCAGCTGTTCGCCGCGGGGTCGTGCATCGAGACCTGGCCGCTGTTCCACTCGCTGACCCAGATGCGGCCGCGGCTGTCGCTCCACACCCGGCGCGCGCCCTGGTTGCGCGTGGGCGGCTCGACGATGCGCGAGTCGCCGGTGCGGCGGTCGACCTGCGCGATGAAGGAGCCGGCCAGCGAGCACCACCACACGTCGCCCGCAGGGGTGCTGCAGATCCCGTAGGGGCCGCGGCCGCGCGGCGATTCCTTCACCGACACCTGGCCGCTGCGCACCGCGACCTTGCCGACGTAGCCGGACTGCCCGGTGAACCACAGGTCGCCGTCGCCGTCGAAGGCGGCCGTGTTCAGGTTGGCGTAGGGCGTGCCCGCCGGCAGCGGGAAGGCGGTGACCTTGCGGTCGGGCCAGCCCACCCGCACGATCGCGTTCTGCCCGCTGTCGGTCAGCCAGGCGGCGCGGTCCGGTCCCTGGATCACGCCGTGCGGCGAGGAGCCCGGGCCGAGCGGGACGAGTTCGGTGCGGCCGGTCTTCGGGTCGAACCAGCCGAGATGGCCGCTGGCCTGGGCGCTGAACCAGACGCCGCCGTCGGGCGCCGGCGCGACGTCGTGGATGCCGGTGCGGCGCGACGTTCCGAGCTTCCAGGACTGCATGGCGGGCGTGTTCTGCGCCGGCGACAGGCCGGGCAGGCCGGTGGCGGCGAGCGAGCCGAGCACGGCGCGGCGACGAAGCGGGAAATGCATGCGGCGGACCTCCTGCGCGCGACGGCTGGGTACGCACTGCGCACCCGGCCTGCGAAGACGCATTCTGGGGGAGGGTGCGCGCGGCCTCAAGGGGGCGGCGGGGCCGAGCACGGCAAAGGCCGCATCGCAGCGCGGCGGTGGCCGCGCCGCGGCCCACCCTGCGCAGCGCCATGCCGGCACCGCGCGCTGCATGACTTCATCTTCGATCAGCCACACGTCGGCCATGCGTCGGCCACGCGTCGGCCATGCTTCGATCCTGGCGAGAAAGCGCCGGGGGTTCGGCGCCTTGCGTTCCGCGCGCGGCCGGTCAGACCACGCCCTGCGCCAGCATGGCGTCGGCCACCTTGACGAAGCCGGCCACGTTGGCGCCGTCCACGTAGTTGATGGAGCCGTCGTCGCGCTGGCCGTGCCGCACGCAGGCGGCGTGGATGCCGCGCATGATGTCCAGCAGGCGGGCATCCACTTCCTCGCGCGGCCAGGACAGGCGCATCGCGTTCTGGCTCATCTCCAGGCCGGAGGTGGCGACGCCGCCGGCGTTGCTGGCCTTGCCCGGCGCGTAGAGCACCTTCGCCTGCTCGAACACCTGGATCGCGCCCAGCGTGGAGGGCATGTTGGCGCCCTCGGCCACGCAGACCACGCCGTTCTTCACCAGCGTGCGGGCGTCTTCCTCGCCCAGCTCGTTCTGGGTTGCGCAGGGCAGGGCGACGTCCACCTTCACGCCCCAGGGGTTGATGCCCGCGTGGAAGCGGCTCTTCGTGCGTTCGGCGTATTCGCTCACGCGCCCGTACAGGTGGTTCTTCACCTCCATCAGTTCGGCCAGCTTGTCCGGCGTGAAGCCGTCCGGGTCGATCACCGTGCCGCTGGAGTCCGACACGGTGACCACCTTGGCGCCGAGGGCCATCGCCTTTTCGACGGCGTACTGCGCGACGTTGCCGGAGCCGGAGACGCTGACGCGCAGCCCGTCGAGGGAGCGGCCGGCGCGCGCCAGCATCTCCTGCGCGAAGTACACGGTGCCGTAGCCGGTGGCCTCGGGGCGGATCAGCGAGCCCCCGTAGGACAGGCCCTTGCCGGTGAGCACGCAGTCGGCGCGGTTGGTCAGCTTCTTGATCATGCCGTTCATGTAGCCGACCTCCCGGCCGCCCACGCCGATGTCGCCGGCGGGCACGTCGGTGTCGGCACCGATGTGGCGGAACAGCTCGGTGGCGAAGGCCTGGCAGAAGCGCATCACCTCGCCCGGGCTGCGGCCCTTGGGGTCGAAGTCGCTGCCGCCCTTGCCGCCGCCCATGGGCAGCGTGGTCAGCGCGTTCTTGAAGGTCTGCTCGAAGGCGAGGAACTTCAGGATGGAGGCATTGACCGAGGGGTGGAAGCGCAGGCCGCCCTTGTAGGGGCCGATCGCGCTGTTCATCTCGATGCGGAAGCCCCGGTTCACCTGCACGCGCCCCGCGTCGTCGAGCCACGCCACGCGGAACATCACGAGGCGCTCCGGTTCCACGATG
>DASWUI010000656.1:0-1637 GCA_036401715.1 Ramlibacter sp.
GGCTACCTGCCGACCGTGCTGGCAGTGCGCGCGAAAGAGCTGAGCGTCGGCGGACGCACGCTGCGCAACGTGGTGGTCGGGGGCTCGCGCGACGGCCGGGTGTGGCGGGCCAACGTGGATGCCGACGAACTGAACGGCTACCTGGAATACCGGCAGCCGCAGAGCACCGGCGCGGGCCGCGTGTACGCCCGCCTGGCGCGGCTGACCATCGCGGCCTCCGCCGCCACCGAGGTGGAGAGCTTCCTGGAGCAGCAGCCGGCGAGCATTCCCGCGCTGGACATCGTGGTGGAGGAATTCGAGCTGAAGGGCCGCGCGCTGGGGCGCCTGGAGATCGACGCGATCAACCGGGGGCCGGGCACGGTGGTGCGGGAGGGCGGCATCCGCGAGTGGCGCCTCAACAAGCTGAGCCTGGGGCTGCCCGAGGCGACCTTCACCGCCTCCGGCAACTGGGCGGCGGTGGGTGCGCAACCGGTCGCGCCCGGCGGGCCGCGCCAGCCGGTCGGCGCCAACGAGCGGCGCCGCACCTCGATGAAGTTCCGGCTGGACATCGGCGATGCCGGCCAGCTGCTCAACCGGCTGGGGATGAAGGACGTCGTGCGGCGCGGGCGCGGCCAGATGGAAGGCGTGGTCTCCTGGGACGGCTCGCCGCTGGCCTTCGACTACCCGACGCTGACCGGCAACTTCCACGTCAACGTCGAATCCGGCCAGTTCCTCAAGGCCGATCCCGGCCTGGCCAAGCTGCTGGGGGTGCTGAGCCTGCAATCGCTGCCGCGCCGCCTCACGCTGGACTTCCGCGACGTGTTCAGCGACGGTTTCGCCTTCGACTTCGTGCGCGGCGACGTCAACATCGAACAGGGCATAGCCGCCACCAACAACCTGCAGATGAAGGGGGTCAACGCCGCCGTGCTGATGGAGGGCAAGGCGGACATCGCGCGCGAGACGCAGGACCTGAAGGTGGTGGTGGTGCCGGAGATCAACGCCGGCACCGCCTCGCTGGTCGCCACCGTGATCAACCCGGCGATCGGCCTGGGGACCTTCCTGGCGCAGATGTTCCTGCGCCAGCCGCTGATCAAGGCGGCGACGCAGGAATTCCACGTGGACGGCACCTGGACCGACCCGCGCATCACCCGCGTGAGCCGCTCGCCGGCGCCGGAGACCACCGGCGCGGCGGAAGCGCCGGCCGAAGCCACGACGCGCTGAACCCGGAGCCCCCATGAAGATCGCCGCCCTCCAGACCGTCTCCGGCGCCAGCCTGGACGCCAACCTCGAAAGTGCCCGCGCGCTGCTGGCGAAGGCCGCCAACCAGGGCGCCGAGCTCGCGGTGCTGCCGGAGTATTTCTGCCTGATGGGCCAGCGCGACCGCGACAAGCTGGCGGTGCGCGAGGCCTTCGGCAGCGGCCGGGTGCAGTCCTTCCTGGCGCAGCAGGCGCGCGACCTGCGCATGTGGATCGTGGGCGGCACGCTGCCGCTGGTGGCCGAAAGCGATGCTCACGTGCGCAACAGCAGCCTGGCGTTCTCGCCCGGGGGCGAATGCGTGGCGCGCTACGACAAGATCCACCTGTTCCGCTACGACAACGGGCGCGAGCAGTACGACGAAGCGCGCGTGATCGAAGGCGGCCGCACGCCGGCGTCCTTCA
>DASWUI010000657.1:0-7508 GCA_036401715.1 Ramlibacter sp.
CTTCGTCGGCGGCCGCCTGCGCGGTCATGAGCCCCAGGCCGCAGGAGTTGTACGCGCGCACCGGCCGCGGCGCCGCGCCGAGCAGCGTGGCGAGCGGCACGCCGGCAGCGATGGCCATCGCGTCCCACAACGCCATGTCGAAGGCCGACAGCGCCATGCGGGCGATGCCGGTGACGCCGATCAGCGCGAAGCGGCGCTGCAGTTTCGTGGCGAAAGCCACCGGGGCGATGCGTTCGCCGCGCACGAGCTGCGCGGCGTCTTCCACCAGCGCCGCGATGGGGCGGGCGCCGCTGCGGCGGTAGCAGAACACGTAGGAGCGGCCGGTGACGCCCTGCTCGGTGTGCACGTCCACCAGCAGCAGGGGGGCCGCCTTCACCGTGGCGGCGCTGGTGCCCAGCACGTAGCGCAGCGGCACCTCCACGGCGGTGCAGCTCACGCCGCGCAGGCGCAGGTCGGACAGCGGGGCCAGGGCTTCAGGCATGCGAGCCTCCTTCGGCGTGCAGCACCAGGATGTCGTGGATGGCGCGGTTCAGCGGGGTGGCGATGCCTTTCGCCTGTCCCAGTTCGACCACCCCGCCGGCGAGCCAGCGCACTTCCAGCCGGTTGCCGCGTTCCAGGTCGTGGTGCATGGAGGAGGTCATGTCGGGAGACACGGTGTCGGCCCGCTCCATGGCCGAACGCTCGGCGAAGTCCGGCGGCAGGTCCACGCCGTGCGCGCGGCCCACGGCCACCACTTCGCGCATCACGTCCAGCAGGAAGGCGCGCGTCTGCGGGTGCGCCCGGATCGGGCCGATGGTCTTGCGCATGGTGGTGGTCGTGCCGGACAGGCCCACCAGGAAGACGAACTTCTGCCAGATCTCGCGCCGGATGTCGTCGGAGAGTTCCGCCTTGATGCCGCCGGCCAGGCACGCGGCCAGCAGGTCCTGGCCGCGCCGCGAACGCGCGCCGTCGAACTCGCCGAAGATCAGCCGCTGCATGGGCCCGGTCTGGCGGATCACGCCGGGCGACTCGATGGTCGTGGCCACGTAGCCCACGCCGCCCATGATCTGGCGTTCGTCGAAGGCGGCCCGCAGGGCCTGGTCCTTCAGCACGCCGTTCTGGAAGGAGATGACGGTGGTGTGCGGACCCACCATCGGACGCATCTGCTCCAGCGCCTGCTGGGTGTCCCACAGCTTCACCCCCAGCAGCACGAAGTCCACCACGCCGATCTCCGCCGGGTCGTCGGTCGCGTGCACCTGCTGCACGTGCAGGGGCTCCGGTCCTTCGATGCGCAGGCCCTGGCTGCGCATGGCCGCCAGGTGCTTGCCGCGGGCGACGAAGTGCACGTCGGCACCGCCTTTGGCGAGGCGGGCGCCGAAGTAGCCGCCCAGTCCGCCCGAACCCATGATCGCGATGCGCATTCGTCTTCCTTGTTGCCGTTGCTAGCGGGCCTGCGGCGGCTGGGGCCGCCCGCCGGGCCCGTAGATCGAGGGGCAGGCGGCGCCCGGATCGCGCGCGCCCCAGCGGCCGGTTTCCACCTGGTGCAGGAAGTCGCCGAGCAGCTGGTTGAACAGCGCCGGCTCTTCCAGGTTGATGGCATGGCCGCTGCGCGGCAGGACCGCCAGCGCCGCCCGCGGAATCACGCGCTTGAGGAACAGCGAAGGCTCCAGGCAGGGCTCGTCCTCGTCGCCCGTCATCACCAGCACCGGTGCCGTGATGGCCGCGATCTCCGCCACCAGGTCGTAGAGGCAGGGCCGGCGCGCCTGGTAGCCGCGCATCGTGTTGGCGGAGCCCTCGGCGGAATGTTCCGACAGCTGCCGGATCGCTTCGGCGAAGCCGCGCGGGTCCTTGTTGCGGAACTGCACGCGCGTGGGGCCGTGGCCGTAGGTGGCGGCGAAGTGCGCCATGCCGTCCCGCGTGATCCCGTCGGCCAGCGCCCGCGCTTCCGCCTGGAACTTCGCGTAGGTCGCCGGGTGCGCGCCGGTGCCGCAGCCGGCCAGCGTGAGCGAGAGGGCGCGCGAAGGCGCATCCTGGCGGGCGTAGCGCATGCCGAAGTGCAGCGTGGCGAACGCGCCCATCGACAGCCCGACCACGTGCGCGGCGGGAATCTGCAGTGCGTCCAGCACGCAGCGCAGGTCCTCGCGCCAGCGTTCCTGCGAGTAGGCTTCCGGGTCGCGCGGCACCTCCGACGGCGGGTAGCCGCGCGCGCCGTAGGTGATGCAGCGGTAGCGCCGCGCGAAGTGGCGCACCTGCGGCTCCCAGCTGCGGTGGTCGCCGGCGAATTCGTGCACGAACACGAGGGGCGTGCCCTCGCCGGTGGCCTCGTAGTACAGGCGCACGCCGTCGTCGGTGGTCAGCGTCGGCATCCGGATCCCTCAGTAGGGCGGCAGGCCCAGTGCCTCGCGGAAACGATTCTTCAGGTAGGCGCCGTCGCGCGCGGGCAGCACCTTGGGCAGGTCGTCGGCCTGCACGCGGACGTCCGCGAACACGCAGCCCGCGCGGGCGTTCACGCGATCGGCGAGGCCGGCCACTTCCTGCGCTTCCCGGATCTCGAGCGCGTGCGCGATGCCGCAGCCGCGCGCCACCGCCACCAGGTCGGTGCCCATGCTGGTGTGGCTGCGCTGCATGCCGGTCTCGCCGTAGTGGCCGTTGTCCAGCACGGCGATCGTGAGGTTCGCCGGCTGCTGCGCGCCGACGGTGGCCAGCATGCCCAGCCCCATCAGCTGCTCGCCGTCGCCGGTGACCACCAGCACGCTGCGCTGCGGCTGCGCGATGGCGAGGCCCAGGCCGATGGCCGCCGCGCCCCCCATGGCCCCCCACAGGTAGAAGTTCTCCGGCCGGTCGCCGGCGGCGAACACGTCCCAGGTGGGCGAGCCCAGCCCGGTCACCACCAGCACGCCGGGACAACGCCCGACCAGCTCGCGCACGAATTCGCGGCGCGCGATGCGCCCTGCAGCCTGCGTCATCGCTCGCCCTCCCATTTCTTGCGCCCGATCAGCCGCTGCGACAGCAGCACCGCCACGGCTTCGCCGGCGCGAAACGCCGCATCGAAGCCGGCCGCCACGGTTTCCGCGACGTCCTCGGGACGGTCCGCCCGCATCACGCGCACGCCCATGGCTTCCAGCGTCGCCTGCGTGGCGCGCGCCATCGGCACCTGCCAGGGGTTGAACTCGGCCCATTCGCCGCGCATGGTCACCAGGCAGAAGAAGGGGAAGCGGCAGTTCTCCACCAGCGACAGCATGTTGATGCAGTTGCCCACGCCGCTGCTTTGCATCAGCAGCACGGCGCGCTGGCCGCCCAGCCAGGCGCCGCACGCGGTGGCCACGCCTTCTTCCTCGGTGCTCAGCACGATGCCGCGCATGTCGCCGTCCGCGTGCACGCGGCGGATCAGGTGGGCATGGCCGGCATCGGGCACGTAGGCCACCTGCTTGACCCCGCCTTCCTTGAGGATGCCGAAGATCTGCTCCTGCCAGGGGGCCGCTGCCCCGACTTCATGCGACATTCACTGCTCCAGCCGGGCCTTGGGGGCGCCCGCGAGTTCGCACCACACGTCGGCCATCGCCGAGAAATCCTTGCCGCCGAAGCCGCGCGCCCGGGCGGTACTGTAGGCCTCGCGCGCCGCGGCGGCGGCGGGCACCGGCGTGCGCACCGCGTTGGCCGCCTCGACGATCAGCGTCAGGTCCTTGTGCGCCAGGTCGATGGTGAAGCCCGGCTCGATGTCGCCCCTGAAGACCTTCGTGGGCCAGGCGATCTTCAGCTGGCCGTTGGTGGCCGTGGTGCCGTGGATGACGTCCAGGGTGCGCTCCAGCGACAGGCCGAACTTCTGCGCCAGCGTCAGCGCCTCGGCGTTCATGTGGCAGGAGACGATCGCCAGGAAGTTGTTGACCAGCTTGGTACGGGTGCCGGTGCCGACCTCGCCGCAATGGAAGATGCTCGTGCCCATGGCGTCCAGCAGGGGCTTCACGCGCGCGAAATCGCGCTCCGAGGCGCCCACCATGAACAGCGACTCGCCGCGGTCGGCATGGCTGGCCAGGCGGCCCACCGGCGCATCCACGAAGCTCATCTCCTTCTTCGCCGCCGCCTGGGCGAGCGCGTCGGTCACTTCGGGCGCGACCGTGCTCATGTCCATGACGGTCGTGCCGGGCCGCGCGTGCGCGAGCACCCCGCCCGCGCCGCCGACCACGTCCAGCACGATGGCGGAATTCGGCAGCATCGTGACCACGATGTCCGCGTCGCGCACCGCGTCCGCGATGCCCGCGGCCGCCCGCGCGCCGGCGGCGACCAGGTCGCGCACCGGCTGCGGGTTCACGTCGTGCACCGCCAGGGCAAAGCCCTTGCGGCACAGGTTGAGCGCCATCCCGCGTCCCATCCGGCCCAGGCCGATGAATGCGATGCGCCCGGGCTTGCCCTTGTCTTCGGCCACGTTGTCTCCTGCAGTGAGCTGTCGGTGAAGCGTCCTTATAGCGGAAGGGGACGCGCCCTCAAAGGGCGGAAACCAACATGCACGCGCCGTGCACGGTGCCGACAGCCCCTCGACGCGTGGGCCTTGCACACCGAAAGTACGCGTCCCGGGAGGGCGTGCCCGGGGCGCCCCAGGCCAGCCGGGGCCTGCCGCATGGTCGCGCTGCCCGCGATGCGCCAGGCGACGCCCCTCCGGGAAAGGCAGCCGTCGCTCACACGCTGCATCACACGACCGGCCCGCAAGATGCCGGCTCCCACATGCAAGGAGCCGACATGCCCAAGTTCGTGATCGAGAGAAGCATCCCCTCCATCGGAGCCGCCTCCGCCGCCGAGATGCAGGCCATTTCCCAGAAATCGTGCAGCGTCCTCAAGGACCTCGGACCGGCGGTGCAATGGGTCCAGAGCTACGTCACGCCGAACAAGATCTACTGCGTCTACCAAGCCGAATCGGAGGAGCTCGTGCGCGAGCACGCGCGGCGCGGAGGCTTCCCCGCCGACGCCGTGGAACAGGTGATGAGGATGATCGACCCGGCCACCGCAGAGCCGTTCCCGGTTGCGCAAGGCACCTGAACGTCCAACAATGGCCGCGTGACGCTGGAGGTGCACCTGCTCGGGCCGCCGCGGATCCTCCGCGCCGGTGTCCCTGTGCCCGCGCCGCGCGGCCACAAGGCCTGGGTCCTGCTCGCCTACCTCCTTTCGAGCCCCATGCCGGTGACGCGCGGGCGCCTGGCGGCGCTGCTCTTCCCCGAAGCCGAGGATCCGCTCGGCGCGCTCCGGTGGAACCTGAGCGAACTGCGCCGCCTCCTGCAAGCCACGGCCTGGGATCGCGAAAGGCTGCACCTCACCCTCCCCCCGGACACTCTCGTGGACATCCGGCTCCTGGCCGGCAGTGCGCGGCTCCCGGCCCTGCAGCTGCCCGGCCTCGGCCGCGAGTTCCTCGAAGGCATGCGCGTGGAGCATGCACCGGCACTGGCGACCTGGCTGGATTGCGAGCGGCGCCGCTACGCCTCGATGACGGAGGCACTCCTGCGGGAAGAGTGCCTGTCGCTGCTCGCCCAGGGATCGGCCTCGCGGGCCGCGCTGCTCGCCGCCAGGCTGGTTGAACTCAATCCCCTGGACGAAGCGCACCACACGGTCCTGATCCGCAGCCTGGCCAGCGCGGGGGACGGGATCGCTGCCGCGCGACAGGTTGCCTCGTGCCGGGAGCTCTTTCGGCGCGAGCTGGGGATCGAGCCGAGTCCGGCGCTGCACGCGGCGGCGAGCACGTCCACCGCCCGCCCGGTCGCGCCGGCCGTCTCCGGTCGCGCGGCGGTGCGGGCACAGATCGAGGCCGGGGAGGCGGCGATGCGCGCAGGCGCCATCGACGCCGGCGTGGAGTGCCTGCGCCGTGCCGCCGCGGATGCCGACCGGCTGCGCGACGACACGCTGCGCGCGGACGCCCGCGTCGCGCTGGGTGCGGCCCTGGTGCACGCCGTCCGGGGAAGGGACGAGGAAGGCGCGGTGGCCCTGCACGAAGCGCTCGCCATCGCCGAGCCGCGGCACTCGCAGCAGTCCGCCGACGCTTGCCGCGAGCTCGGCTACGTCGAGTTCCTCCGCGGCCAGTACGAGCGCGCCATGGCCTGGGTGAACCGGGGCATGTCCCACGCGAAGCCCGGCTCCCCCCAGCACTGCGCGCTGCTGACGCTGCAGGGATCGATCCACAGCGACACCGCCCACTACGCGCCGGCCCTCCAGGCCCTCGCTGCGGCGGCGCAAGGGGCGAAGGAGGCGGGCGACGACCGCCAGAGGGCCTATGCCCTGTCCATGATCGGGCGCGTGCACCTGCTGCGCGCCGAACTGGACCTTGCCGGGGAGTCCCTGGATGCCTCGATGGCGATCGCGCGCAGCGGCTGGACCGCCTTTCTGCCCTGGCCCCAGTCCCTGCGCGCAGAGGTCGACCTGCAGCGCGGCGCGAGCACCAGGGCGGCCGACGGATTCGACGCCGCGTTCACCCTGGGCTGCCAGTTCGGCGACCCGTGCTGGGAAGCCCTGGCCGGGCGGGGGCGGGCACGCGTGGCGGAGTCGCGCGGCGAAGTGGAATCCGCCAGGAGCCTGCTGCAGGACGCGCTCGCGCGCTCGGCGCGGGAGCCGGATACCTACGCCTGGACGAAGGCTTACGTGCTGGATGCGCTGTGCGGCCTGTCCGTGCGGCACCGCCTCGCCGACTCGGCCCTGGCCGTGCGGGAACTTCAGTCGCTGGCGTCCCGCTGCGGCATGCGCGAGATGCTCGTGCGGGCGCACCTTCACGCGGCTTCGTCGGGACTCGAAGGCTACGCGAGCTCCGCGCAGCTCCTGTCCTGCGAGATCGACAACCCGGCACTGCGGCGTGCCGGGCAGGGATCGGCCCCGGGCTCCTGAGCGGCCGTTCCCCGCCGGCGCGCCAGGCGCGTACGATGGAGCTCCCGCGCACCTGGAGCACCGCATGAGCGACAGCGACGAATCCATCCTCGCCCGCATTTCCTCCCTCATCGCCGAGGAGCACAAGCTGCGCGACGCGCCGGCGGCGGCGCAGGACGAGGGCAAGCGCCTGAAGCAGCTGGAAGAGCAGCTCGACCAGTGCTGGGACCTGCTGCGGCAGCGCCGCGCGCGCCGCGAGTTCGGGGGCGACCCCGACGCGGCGGCCGTGCGCGACGCCGGCACCGTGGAAAACTACGAGGGCTGACCCGCGCGATGCACCACTCGGCCGACCAGCTCGATGCCCTGTGGTCCGCGCTCAAGAGCGCCGACCCCGCGGAGCGCACCAAGGTGCTCCAGCGCTATTCCAATCCCGCCATGCGCGGCGCGCTGCCGCAGATCGTGTGCGACGACGCGCATGCGCAGGTGCTCAGCATCCCGACGCCCGACCACCCCGGCCGCCACGTCTACGTGCGCAAGCCGGGCGGGGCCTGGTCGGAGCAGCACTAGCCGAGGCTGCCGCGTCGCCGGCCCGTGCCGGGAGCCACCCTTCCGCACCGGCATGTCCTGACCCCGGAACGGTTTCTCCCCGGGTGCGACACTGTCCGCATGCATCCAGATCCCTCGCGCCTGTC
>DASWUI010000658.1:0-3136 GCA_036401715.1 Ramlibacter sp.
GACCGTGTGGCGCTGGCGGCGCCAGCTGGGACGCCGGCACGTGGCCCTGCCGCTGTGGTTCGCCGGGGTCTCGCTGGTCACCACGGTGCTCGCGCCCAATCCCGACCGCGCGCTGCTGCTGGGCCTGCCGGCGCTCGCCGCGCTGGCCGCCTTCGCCCTGCCCACCTTCGAGCGCAGCGTCTCGGCGCTGATCGACTGGTTCACCCTGCTGTTCTTCAGCGGCTGCGCGCTGGTGATCTGGGTGATCTGGCTGTCGCTGCAGACCGGCATTCCCGCCAAGCCGGCGGCCAACGTCGCCAGGCTCGCGCCGGGCTTCGAGCCGAGCTTCGGCTGGGTCGCCTTCCTGGCGGCCCTGCTCGCGACCGTCGCCTGGCTGTGGCTCGTGCGCTGGCGCACCAGCCGCAGCCGCGAGGCGATCTGGAAGAGCCTGGTGCTGCCCGCCGGCGGCGCCACCCTCGGCTGGCTGCTCGTGATGACGCTGTGGCTGCCCGTGCTGGACTACGCGCGCAGCTACGTGCCCGTGGTGCAAGGCATCACCAGCCGGATGGACGCACCCGGCTGCGTGGAAGTGTTCGGCCTCACGCGGCCGCAGATCGCCGCCCTGCGCTACCACGGCAAGCTGGACGTGCGCAGCGCCCAGATCCCGAGCGCCTGTCCCTGGCTCGTCGCCGCGCAGGACCTGCAGGTGTCCCTGCCGATGGCGATGAACCTGCGCCAGTGGCGGCTGGTCGCCACGGTGCGCCGACCCACCGACCAGCGCGAGAACCTGCTCCTCTACAAGAAACGCTAGTGTCCGAACGCGGCATCATCGCGCGCCACGCCGGCACGGTGCTGGCCGGGCAGCTGGCCACCATGGCCTTCGGCATCACCGACACGATCGTGGCCGGCCGCTACTCGCAGGAGGCGCTCGCGGCGCTCTCCGTCGGCTCGGCGGTCTACATCACGGTGTTCGTCGCGCTCATGGGCGTGCTGCAGGCCCTGCTGCCGATCTGGGCGGAGCTGCACGGCGGCGCGCGCCATGCCGACGTCGGCCGCTCGGTGCGCCAGGCGCTGTACCTCGCCGTGCTCGCATCGGTCGCCGGCGTGTTCGGCCTGCTGTTCCCCAACGCGCTGCTGCAGGCCACCGACGTGCCGCCCGCGCTGCAGGACGACGTGCGCCACTACCTGGGCGTGCTCGCCCTCGCCCTGCCCGCCGCGCTGCTGTTCCGCATGTACAGCACGCTGAACCAGAGCCTGGGCAAGCCGCAGCTGGTGACCTGGCTGCAGCTGGCCTCCCTGGTGTTCAAGGTGCCCCTGACCATCTGGTTCGCCTTCGGCGGCGCCGGCCTGCCGGCCATGGGCGCCGTCGGCTGCGCCTGGGCGACCGTCGTCGTGAACTATGTGTTCCTCGGCCTGGCCATCTGGCTGCTGCGCACCGACGCGCTGTACCGGCCGTACGCGATCTGGCGCCCGCTGGAGCCGCCGCACTGGCCCACCATCGCGCAGTTCGCGCGGCTGGGCATTCCGGCGGGACTCTCGATCATGGTGGAGGTGACCTCGTTCACGCTGATGTCCCTCTTCATCGCCCGCCAGGGAACGCTGTCGGCGGCGGCCCACCAGATCGCCTCGAACCTCGCCGCCGTCATGTACATGGTGCCGCTGTCGATGGCCATCGCCACCAGCGCGCGCGTGAGCTTCTGGCTGGGCGCCGGCGACCTCAGGAAGGCGCGCGGCAGCATACGCACCGGCTTCCGCATGGGCCTGTCGCTCGCCGTGGTGCTCGCCGGCGTGGTGCTGCTCTCGCGCAGCGGCATCGCCTCCCTGTACTCCGCCGACCCGCAGGTCGCCGCGGTGGCGGCCGGCCTGCTCGCGATCGTGGCGCTGTACCACTTCGGCGACGCCATGCAGGCGCTGTGCGTGTTCGTGCTGCGCTCCTACCGGGTCGCCGTGGCGCCGCTGGTGGCCTACTGCGTGCTGCTGTGGGGCGTGGGCGTGGTGGGCGGCTACCAGCTCGCCTACCGCGGGCTGGGCGCGTGGCCCGCGCAGCAGAGCCCGGCTGCCTTCTGGGCCGCCAGCAGCTTCGCGCTGGCGCTGCTTGCGCTCATCCTGCCGCTGATTCTGTGGCGGGCCGTGCGTCGCTTCCGGCCGGCATGACTTCCAGCGGCCGCACGCGCGCCGCGGGCAGCACGATGGTGAAGGTGGAGCCGGTGCCGGGCGTGCTCGCGATCCGCAGCTCGCCGCCGTGGCGCGGCACCACGAGCTTGACGATCGCCAGGCCCAGGCCGGTGCCGCCGGTTTCGCGCGAGCGGCTGCGGTCCACCCGGTAGAAGCGCTCGGTCAGCCGCGGCAGGTGCTCGGCGGCGATGCCGGGCCCGGTGTCGCACACGCTGAACTCCAGCCGCCCCTCCGCGGTCTGCAGGGCCTGCGCTTCCACCATCCCGCCACCGGGCGTGTAGCGCACCGCGTTGCTCACCAGGTTGGAGAAGGCGCTTTGCAGTTCGCCGGCGATCCCGCTCACCGCGAGCTGCGCCGCCGGCGGGAACCGCAGGTCCAGCGGCTTGCCCAGGCTCGCCGCCAGCGCGCGCGCCTCCTGTTCGCACTGGGCCAGCAGGCTGGCCAGCGGCGTCCACTCGCCGGCGCCGGGCAGCGGGCTGCCCTCCAGCCGCGACAGCGTCAGCAGGTCGCTCACCAGCGTCTGCATGCGTTGCGTCTGCTGGCCCATCATCGCCAGGTAGCGCGTGCGCTCCTCCCTGGGCAGGTCCAGCGTCTGCAGGGTCTCGACGAAACCGGACAGCACCGTCAGCGGCGTGCGGATCTCGTGGGAGACGTTGGCGACGAAGTCCCGCCGCATGATCTCCGCCTGCTCCACGGCCGTGACGTCGCGCGACAGCAGCAGCAGCCGGCCTTCGCCGTAGGGATGCAGCCGCAGCGACAGCTTGCGCGGGTGCGATGGCGTGCTGCCCGGGGCGGGAATGACCACGTCCTGGGCGTAGCTGCGGCCCCCGTAGAAGGCCGCGAATTCGGGGTCGCGCAGCAGGTGCACCATGTGCTGCTGCAGGTCGCGCGCGGGATCGAGCCCGAAGTGGGCCGCAGCCGTGTCGTTCAGCCACTCGATGCGGCCCTGCGGGTCGAGCAGCACCACCCCGTTGGGCGAAGC
>DASWUI010000659.1:0-3780 GCA_036401715.1 Ramlibacter sp.
CAGCGCGATCAGGGGCGATACCACCACCGTGCGGCCTTCCAGCAGCAAGGCCGGCAGCTGGTAGCACAGCGATTTGCCGGCGCCCGTGGGCATGACGGCCAGCGTCGACTGGCCAGCGAGCACGCGGTCGATCACCGCCGCCTGCCCGGGCCGCAGCCGCGCCAGGCCGAAGGTGTCGCGCAACACGGTGCGCACCCGCCGCGAGGCGGCGGCCGGCGTCGTGCCGCGGCTCATGCGGCTCAGCGGTCTTCGTCCGACGCGTCGCGGTCGGCCTGCGCCTGCGCGTCGTCGTTGTCCATGTCGGTCATCTCCATGCCGTCGGGGTCGGCTTCGGGGAAGCCTTCGTCGTCGGCGAGGTTCACCACGCGATCGGGCAGGATGTCCGCGCCTTCGCGCGCGTCGGGGCCGGCCACGGCGCCGCGATCGCCGGTACCGCCGGCATCGGTGCTGTCCGCGTCCGCCTCGTCGGTGCCTATGGTGTCGCTGCCCGAGTCCGAATTGTCGCTCGGGCCCAGCAGTTCGGCCTCGCGCCCGCTGGGGTTCGAGGGTGCGGTTTCCGCCCCCAGGATGCTGCTGTACGCCATGTCGTTCTCCTTCCGGGTAGGTGATGCGGCCAGTCTGGGGGCGGGGTCCGCAGCCCGGCGTCGGCACCGGCACATGGGTACTGTCGGACACAGCCGTCCGCGGTGTCGCGGGCGAAACGGGCAAGCGGCCGGCGGTGACGTAAAGTGCGCAGCAAAGGAGACGAGCTTGACTTCCGCACCGACACCGGCACCCGCCGGGCTGCCGCCTTTCCGCGCCATTCCCGACCTGATCCGCGAGAACGCCCGGGCCCGCCCCGGCCACCTGGCGCTGCGCCACGGCAGCAGCCGCATGACCTGGGGCGAGCTCGACGCCCAGTCCGACCGCGTCGCCGCGCGCCTGCAGGCGCAGGGGCTGCAGCCCACGCAGAGCATCGCGATCTGCGGCGCCAATTCGATTCCCTACATGGTGCTGTTCCTCGGCGGCTTGCGCGCCGGCCTGGCGGTGGCCCCGCTGCCGACCGGCGCCCTGCCGGAGCAACTGGCGGGCATGGTGGCCGACAGCGGGGCGCGGCTGCTGTTCGCGGATGCGGGCGTGCCGCAGTTCGCCACGCAGGCGGTTCGCGTGGGCATGGAGCAGCTCGACGACTGGCTGGGTGCGGAGCAGGGGCCGCCCCGGCCGGTGCGCATCGCGCCGGAGTGGCCGTTCAACATCATCTATTCGTCGGGGACCACCGGCACGCCCAAGGGCATCGTGCAGCCGCACGCGATGCGCTGGGCGCACGTGGCGCGCGGCGAGAACTATGGCTACGGGCCGGATGCGGTGGCGCTGGCCGCCACGTCGCTGTGCTCGAACACGACGCTGGTGTCGGTCTTTCCCTGCATGGCCAAGGGCGGCACGGTGGTGATGACCGAGGGGCGCTTCGATCCGAAGGCCTATCTCGCGCTCGCGCAGGACGCGCGGGCCACGCACGCGATGCTGGTTCCGGTGCAGTACCAGCGCATCATGGCCCTGCCGGAGTTCGACCAGTTCGACCTGTCGTCCTTCCGCATGAAGTTCTGCACCAGCGCACCGTTCTCCGCCGCGCTGAAGGCGGACGTGCTCAGGCGCTGGCCCGGCGGGCTGGTGGAGTACTACGGCATGACCGAGGGCGGCGGCACCTGCATCCTGGAGGCGCACAACTTCCCCGACAAGCTGCACACGGTCGGCAAGCCGGCGGAAGGGCACGACATCCGCCTGGTCGACGAGGACGGGCGCGAGGTGCCGCGCGGGGAGATCGGCGAGGTGGTGGGGCGGTCGGTCTCCATGATGACGGGCTACCAGAACCAGCCGGAGAAGACGCGAGAGGCCGAGTGGTACGACGCGCAGGGCAACCGCTTCATCCGCACGGGCGACGTCGGCCGCTTCGACGAGGACGGCTTCCTGACGCTGATGGACCGGCGCAAGGACATGGTGATCAGCGGCGGATTCAACATCTATCCGAGCGACCTGGAGGCGGTGCTGCGGCAGCATCCCGCGGTGGCGGAAGCCGCGGTGGTGGGCGTGCCGTCCCAGGTGTGGGGCGAGTCGCCGGTGGCTTTCGTGGTGCCGCGCGGCGACGCGCCGGCGCGCGAGGCGTTGCTGGCGTGGGCGAACGAGCGCCTGGGCAAGACGCAGCGGCTGGTGGACCTGCGTTTCCTGGCGGAGCTGCCGCGCAGCGACATCGGCAAGGTGCTGAAGCGGCAGTTGCGGGACGAGTATTCGGGTTCCATGGCGTCCCGGGCTTGACCGGGATCGATTGGGGCGTCCAGAAGCGCGACGATCGGATTGCGGGTCAAGCCCGCAATGGCATGGTGTGTGGTGCTCATCGAGTGCTCATCGCCCGCATGTCATCCCGGGCTTGACCCGGGATCCATCGCGGTGTGCAGGCGCGCCACCTGCGATGCACTGGTCATGCAGCCAGCGGGCGTTTCGCTGACACCCCGCTTCCTGTAAATCCCGGCAACGGCTGTGCTGCGGGCTGACGCGGCGCGCCGAGACAGGCGGTCCCGAAGACCTCCGCGCCGCCCACAGGGCGCGCGCCGGCCGCGGAGCATTCTTGGAGTCCTACCAGGGAGATGCTCCAAATGAAATACATGCACAAGGCCATCTGGCAATCCGACGGCAACCTCGTGATCCGCGGCAACACCCGCGCGCTGCTGTTCCGCGCGCTGGAAGACGTGCGCGCCGACCTCGACAAGCGCGGCGAGGATGCAGATCAGCTCAAGCGCACCCTGGCGGCCCTGCAGGAAGTCCTGGGCGCCTACGACGGCAGGCTGCCCAGCGCCACCGACCTGCTGGGCGACCCGGTCCGGCAGCGCGTCTCGCGCAACCTGCTCAAGGGCTGAGGGGGCGCGGCCCGCCGCCGTTTCTGTCGACTTTTTGGCAACGCCCGCGGCCGGCCACGATTGCCGCTCGGCCGCAACTCGCAGACACTGCTCGCACAAGTACAACCGGTGACGCCGCGCGCGGCGAGCCGGTCTCCCTGGAGGGGTTCCGATGCGAGTTGGGTCCGCAATCCGCCGGCACGGCATCGCGCTGCGCCTCGCCCTCGGCTTCGGCGCGGTGCTCGTGCTGCTGCTCGCCGTCGCCGCCCTGGGGGTCGCACAGCTGGAGCGCCTGCAACGGCAGGCCGACGAGCTGGTCACCCAGCACATCGCCATGCTCGACGCGCTCGGGCGCATGCAGGAAAGCGGCTCCGCGCGCGCGCTGCTGTTGCGCGACCTGGTCCTGGGCTACACCGTGGACGAGCGCGCCGCGGTCGAGCGGCGCCTGCAGGTCAACGGCGTGGCCCACGCCGAAGTCGCCAACCGGCTGGCCGACGTGGCGGATGGCTCGCGCGTCGGTGCCGCGCGCGAGGCCATGCAGCGGGTCGTCGAGCTGTCCGAACGCGTCTCCGCCCTCGAGAAGACGCTGCTGGAGTACGTCGCCGCCTGGCGCATGGACGACGCCAAGACCGTGCTGGGCGAGCTGGGGCCGCAGCACCAGTCGCTGAACGGGCTGCTGCGCGAGGCCTTCGTGGCCACGATGGCCGATGCCCAGCACTC
Source organism: Ramlibacter sp. (assembly GCA_036401715.1). Classification (GTDB taxonomy): domain Bacteria; phylum Pseudomonadota; class Gammaproteobacteria; order Burkholderiales; family Burkholderiaceae_C; genus Ramlibacter. The sequence goes on from DASWUI010000659.1 coordinate 3,588, forward strand.
GGTGCAGGAGAACCGGGCGCAGCACCGCATGGTGCTGGCGGCGATCGCCGCCGCGGCCGCCGCGAGCGTGCTGCTCGGGCTGCTCATTGCCCTGCTGACCGGTCGCGGCATCGTGCGGCCGGTGGCCGACGCCAAGGCGGCCACGCTGCGCATCGCCAGCGGCGACCTCGCCGAACCGATCGCCACCCGCTCC
>DASWUI010000660.1:0-2351 GCA_036401715.1 Ramlibacter sp.
GAGTTCGAATTCGGGCGCTCCAACGGCACCGACGACCTGCCCTGGACGATCAAGACCGACGGCGGCGCGGGCTTCAACGCCGACATGCGCCGCATCTCCGCCGCGCCGCAGCTGGCCACCGGCCCCACCGACGCCGGTTACAGCGGTACCGGAACCATCGAGGTCTGGAAGATCAGCACGGGCGGCGGCTGGGGCCACCCGGTGCACGTGCACTTCGAGGAGGGGATCATCCTCAAGCGTGGCGGCAAGGCGCCGCCCGAGTGGGAGAAGTGGGCGCGCAAGGACGTGTACCGCATAGGGGCGGAGCCGGACAGCACGTCCACCGTCGAATTCGCGGTCCGCTTCCGGGAATTCGCCGGCACCTACGTGGAGCACTGCCACAACACGCAGCACGAGGACACCTCGATGCTGCTGCGCTGGGACCTGGAGTTCCCCGGCCAGGTGCAGGTGATGCCCACGCCGATCCCCACCTGGGAGGGCGTGGGCTACGAGCCCTCGGTGGCCCTGCCGACCGCGCGCCCGGGCCTGGGCTCGGCGCTGGAGCCGGTGGCGCCGCCGCCGGACTACGGGCTGCTCGGTGCCGTCCTCCAGCCCGAAATGGCCGACACCATCCCGCTGCCGCAGCTCTCGCTCAAGACGGTGCCCGTGCCCGCCCCCGCCGCGGACGCGCTGGCGGAGTTCGTCATCGATCGCACCGCCGCGATCGAGCTGGGCAAGGCGCTGTTCTGGGACGCGCGCGTCGGCAGCGACAGCAAGACGGCCTGCGCCAGCTGCCACCACAGCGCCGGCACGGACCGGCGCACGAAGAACCAGCTCACCCCCGGCACGCTGCGGCGCGTGCCCGACACGCTGCTGCCCAACCCGGACGCGGGCTTCGATCTCGGCGGGCCGAACTCCGGCATCCAGCCGGCGGACTTCCCCCTCATCCGCTTCCTCGCCGGCGCCGGCGGCAACGAGCCGGCGCAGCGCACGGGCAGCAACGAGGGCGTGTCCTCGCAAGGCGTGTTCCACGGAACCTTCGTCTCCGTCACCGACAGCCGCAAGACCAAGACCGCGCCCGCGGACGACTGCAGCTACGCGCTGGACGACCTGGGCTTCCACTACGGCGCCGTGAACACGCGGCGGGTCGCGCCGCGCAACACGCCCTCCGTGGTCAATGCGGTCTTCAACTTCCGCAACTTCTGGGACGGGCGCGCGAGCAACGTCTTCAACGGCGTCGACCCCTTCGGCGGGCGCAATGCCAGCGCTGCGGCCTGGAAGCTGGACAAGGAAGGCGTGGCGCAGAAGGTGAAGGTGGCGCTGCCTTCCTCGTCCCTCGCCTCGCAGGCTTCCGGCCCGCCGCTGTCCGGCGTCGAGATGAGCTGCGCGCAGCGCGCCTTCATCGACCTCGGGCGCAAGCTGGGCGGCGCGCCCATCCTGGCGGGGCAGGCGATCGCGCCCACCGACAGCGTGCTGGGCGCGTACGCCGGCGGGCGGCCCACCTACGAACAGCTCGTGAAGAGGGCCTTCAACCCGGCCTACTGGAAGGCCACGTCGGTGTCCATCCCGGCCGGCGACGCGCCCACCGTGGGGTCCATGGACCTGAACGCCGCCAAGCCCACCACCAAGCCCACCAAGGACCAGATGGTCAACCTGATGGACGCCAACTTCGGCCTGTTCTTCGGCATCGCGCTGCAGCTGTACCAGTCCACCCTGGTGGCGGACGACTCGCGCTTCGACCAGTGGGCCGCGGGCGACGCGGGCAAGCTCAACGAACGCGAGCGCGCCGGCTTCGAGATCTTCCGCACCAAGGGCAACTGCATCGGCTGCCACGCGGGCGCGGAGCTCACGGCCGCGTCGTTCCGCAACGTGCGCGACGTGCGGCTGGAGCGCATCACGCAGCGGGACGGCAGCACGAAGACCTACGACAACGGCTTCTACAACATCGGCGTGCGGCCCACGCACGAAGACCTCGGCCTGGGCGCGCGCGGCCCCTTCGGCCATGCGCTGGGCGAAAGCATGCTCCTGGCGGAAGCGGCCGACAAGGAGGCGGCGGCGGCCATGCTGGGCGACGGCTTCGAACCCTGGAAGTACATCCTGCCCACCAGCCCGGCGGACGTGAACGTGCACGGCGCGTTCAAGACTCCCGGCCTGCGCAACGTGGAGCTCACCGGCCCCTACTTCCACGACGGCGGCAAGGCCACCCTGATGCAGGTGGTGGACCTGTACGACCGCGGCGGCGACTTCGGCGTCGACAACGCGCCGCAGCTGCACCCCTCGATCCGGCCGCTGGGACTCACCGAGCAGGAGAAGTCGGACCTGGTGAGCTTCATGCTCACGCTGACGGACGAAAGGGTGCGGATGGAACGCGC
>DASWUI010000661.1:0-2978 GCA_036401715.1 Ramlibacter sp.
TGGCCCGCGTGTTCATCAAGAAGGGCAGCGGCCAGATCCTCGTCAACGGCCGGCCGGTCGAGCAGTACTTCGGCCGCCAGACGTCGATCATGATCGTCAAGCAGCCGCTGATGCTGACGGCCAACGACGCGGCGTTCGACATCCAGTGCAACGTGCACGGTGGCGGCGAATCCGGCCAGGCCGGCGCGGTGCGCCACGGCATCACCCGTGCCCTGATCGACTACGACGCGTCCCTGAAGCCCCAGCTGTCGCAAGCCGGCTTCGTCACCCGCGACGCGCGCGAAGTGGAACGCAAGAAGGTCGGCCTGCACTCCGCGCGCCGCCGCAAGCAGTTCTCCAAGCGCTGATCACGCGCCTGAGCTGCCAGCACGAAGCCCGGCCCTGCCGGGCTTTGTCGTTTTCGCGCCGCCTTTCGCCGCGGCGGGCTGTCGTCCGACACAAAGGCGCACATGTCAAGACTTGCTGCGGCCTTCTTCTTTGGGCAGCATCCTCATCCATGCGATTCAAGCTGCTCAAGCGACGACTGACGATCAGCGCCCCCCGGATGAAGGTGCGCAGCGCCATGCCCTGGCCCCTGCAATGGGCTGCCGCGGCCGTCGTGCTGGGGTTCTGCGGCGCCATCAGCCTGTGGGCCTTCGAGAAGGGCAAGGAGATCGCCGGCGTCGACAACGCGTCCAGGGAAGAGCTGGTGCGCCTGCGCGACGAGGTGGTGTCCCTGCGCAGCGAGCGCGACCGCATCCAGTCCATCCTCAACACTTCCGGCAGCGCCATGACCTTCGAGCGCGCTGCCCAGGAGCGCCTGACCGCGCAGATCCGCACGCTCGAGGCCGAGAACCGGACGTTGCGCCAGGACCTCGGTTTCTTCGAGAAACTGACGGCCGCCACCGGCACCGAGGCCGTGGCCATCCGCGGCCTGCAGGCCGAGGTGCTGGCCGGCACCCAGCTCAAGTGGCAGGTGCTGGTGATCCAGCCGGTCAAGAACGCACCCGAATTCCGCGGCAGGCTGGAGCTGAGCTTTTCCGGCACCCAGGACGGCAAGCCCTGGATGATGCCGCTGCCGGGCGGGGCCCAACCGTTGCAATTCCGCCAATACCGCCGGCTGGAAGGCATGATCGACCTGCCTCCGCAGGTGGTCGTCAAGAACGTATCGGCACGCGTGGTCGAAGGCACCGTGAGCCGCGCCGTGCAGAACGTGTCGCTGTAAGTGCAAGGTCGTTGATCAGTCGTTGAGGAGCATCCAATGTTCGGCAAGAAGTCCCAGCCCCCCATCAAGAGCCTCATTGCGCAGGGAACGCGCATCGAGGGCAACATGAAGTTCACCGAAGGCCTGCGGGTCGACGGCGAGGTCTACGGCGACATCCAGGCCGGCGCCGAGGAAAACGGCAGCCTGCTGGTGATTTCCGAGGCTTCGGTGGTCCAGGGCGCCATCCAGGCGGACCACGTGATCATCAACGGCACGGTGCGCGGCCCGGTCCATGCCCGCGAACTGCTCGAGCTGCAGCCCAAGGCCCGGATCGAGGGCGACGTGTCCTATGTGTCCCTTGAGATGCACCAGGGCGCCACCATTTCCGGTCAACTGCGGCCGTTGGTCGCCCAAAGCGCTGCCGGCGAGGAAGAAAAGCCCTTACTGAAGCTGGCGGCAAAGAGCGCGTGATGGACGGGGCCGATGCGGGCCGCGTAACATCGTGGCAGCATTGACGAAAGAGGTCCCATGAGCGCTGTTGCCGAAAACGTTTCCGCCGAGATGCCCGCACCGCTGCTGTTCACGGACAGCGCCGCGGCGAAGGTCGCCGACCTCATCGCGGAAGAAGGCAATCCCGACCTGAAGCTGCGCGTGTTCGTGCAGGGCGGCGGTTGCTCGGGCTTCCAGTACGGCTTCACCTTCGACGAGGTCGCCAACGACGACGACACCGTCATGACGAAGAACGGCGTGTCCCTGCTGATCGACGCGATGAGCTACCAGTACCTGGTGGGCGCCGAGATCGACTACAAGGAAGACCTGCAGGGCGCCCAGTTCGTCATCAAGAACCCGAACGCCCAGTCCACCTGCGGCTGCGGTTCGAGCTTCTCGCCGGCCGACCACTAAGCCGGGTAGATCCCACCCAGCACACGGGCGCCCCTGGCGCCCGTTGTGCTTTGGAGCTCCAGTTTCTCGCCGCGCACGGCCTTCATGGCCAGCCAGGCGAAGGCGGCCGCTTCCACCTGCAGGGGCGGCAGGCCGGCGTCGGCGCTGGAGATCACCCGCGCCTGGGGCAGCAGCGCCTGCAGGCGTCCCACCAGGTGGCCGTTGAGGGCGCCACCCCCGCACACGATCAGCCTCTGCAGCCCGGCGCCATGGCGCTCCACGTCGCCGGCGCAGGCGTGGGCCGTGAGCTCGGCAAGCGTCGCCTGCACGTCGGCGGGATCCGCCCCGGCGAAGCGGGCCAGGTGCGCATCCAGCCAGGGGCGGTTGAACAGGTCCCGGCCGGTGCTCTTGGGCGGCGCCTGCCGGAAGTAGGGTTCGGCGAGCAGCAACGCCAGCAGGTCGTGGAGCACGCGCCCACTTGCGGCCCACTTCCCGTCGTCGTCGTAGGGCCGGCCGGTGTGCTGCAGGCACCAGGCATCCATCAGGGCGTTGCCGGGCCCGCAGTCGAAGCCGGTCATGGAGCCGTCCGCCCGCAGCAGGGTGAGGTTGGAGATGCCGCCGACGTTCAGGACGCCCACGGTTTCGCCGGGCCGGGCGAACAGCGCCTGGTGGAAGAAGGGCGCCAGCGGCGCGCCCTGGCCGCCGGCGGCGACGTCGCGGCTGCGGAAGTCGGCCACCACCTGGATGCCGGTGAGCTCCGCGAGCAGGGCGGGCTGGGCGAGCTGGATGGTGTAGCCGGTACCGTCGAACTGCTGGGGGCGATGGCGCACGGTCTGGCCGTGGGCTCCGATCGCCCGGATGCCGGCCGGTGTCTTCCCGGAAGCCGCGAGCAACTGCCGCACCACGTCGGCAT
>DASWUI010000662.1:0-3005 GCA_036401715.1 Ramlibacter sp.
CATGGCCGTGTCCGACGACGGCCGGCGCTTCGCCGCGCCGCAGCTCGTGCCCGGCAGTACCGACGCGGGCGGCGGCTCCAACGGCAGCAGCCAGGGCTGGCTGATGCGCAAGCTGGCGGTGCGCGCCGACGGCGAGATTGCCCTGGCCAACAGCGCGCTGAAGGCCGGCTCGCACAGCCGTGTCTGGCTGCTGCGCGGCACGCTGCCCTGAAGCGACCCTGCGGCCGCCGCGGGCGCAGGGAAATAAATCGCAAGAAGACGCGAGTGCAGCGCATTGACGACGCGATGCCTGCTTCGTCCAATGGCAGTTCGTTGCCATCCCCCGCGACCGCATGAACACCCCCGCGCCTTCCCCGGCGGCCGCGCGCCTGCAGCGGCTGTGCGGCTACCTGGAACAGGACCCCACCAACCCGCTGCTGCTGGCCGACGCCTGCGAGGCCGCCATTTCCTGCGGCCAGCACGAACAGGCGGAGGGCTACATCGCCACCGCGCAGCAGCTCGCGCTGGACCGCGGCGAATGGACCTTCCGGCGGGCCCGCCTGTGCATCGCGCGCCGCGCCCTCGCCGAGGCGGCGCAACTGCTCGAGCAGCTGCGCGCGGAATCGGGCGAACACCCGGTGCTGGCCCACGACCTCGCCCACGTGCGCCTGCTGCAGGGCGATGCGCAGGCCGCCTTCGTGCTGCTGCAGCCCTGGATGCAGGTGCCCGACACCGCGGCGCAATGGCCCGCGCACCACCGCGAGGCGATGCAGTCGCTGTGGCTGCGCGCCTGCCACCGCGTGGGCCTGCTGGAGGAAGCGTCGGCCTGGGTGCAGGAAGAGCGCGAAGCCGGCATGCTGCAGCCGGCCGCCAGCGGCGTGGCCAGCCTGGTCGCGCTGGACCTGCAGGACCTGCCCGCCGCGCGCATCCTGGCCGACGCCGCGCTGGCCGCCGACCCCGCGCAGCTGGAAGCGCTGGTGGCGCGCGGCACCATTGCCCTGGCCGAGGGAGACACGCGCGCCGCCCGCCACTGGCTGCAGGCCGCGCTGAAGCGCCACCCCGAAGACGGCCGCACCTGGTCGGCGCTGGGCTTCGCCAGCATGATGGAGTCCGACTTCGCCGCGGCGCAGGAACAGCTGGCGCGCGCCGTGCAGGCCATGCCCGACCACGTGGAGACCTGGCATGCGCTGGCCTGGGCGCAGCTGCTGCGCGGCAACGCCGACGGTGCGGCGGCCGCCCTGCGGTCCGCGCTGGCGCTGGATGCCGAGGATGCGGAGACGCACGGTGCACTGGCGATCGTGCTGGGGCTGGCGGGCGAGCAGGATGCGGCGCAGCGGCACCTGGAGGCCGCCGCCCGGCTGGACCCCGACAGCGCCACGCTGCTGTGCGCGCAGGCGCTGCGCGGCGGCGCGCCGGCGGACCGGCAGGCGCTGGAGGCGATGCTGCGCGAGGTGCTGGTGCGCTGGCGGCCGCGGCCTTAGGTTCACGCCGGCGTCAGTGCAGGCGCCGGTAGCCTGCCAGCAGCACGTGCTGCGAGGTTTCGGCGGGAGCGGGGGCGTCCGTGCGCCGGGCGAGGCGTTCGACGGCTTCCACCACGCGTTCGATGTCCGCCACCACCGACGGATTGGCGCCGTCGCAGGCGAGCCCGGTGCGGTAATGCCGCAGCGCTTCGTCGAACTGGTCCTGTGCCAGCGCCGCGAACCCCCGCACGAAATGCCCCAGCGACTCCTGCTCCGGCAGCCGGATGAGCGGCTGCCACGTGACCAGCGCCAAGGCGGCGCGGTCCGAGCTGAACTGCAGCAGCCCGAGCTGGTAGCGCGCGAGCAGGAATTTCGGCGAGAGCAGCACCGCATTGGCGAACGCCGCCTCGGCCGCGGCGAGGTCGCCCGCCGCCGCGTGCTCGGAGCCGATCAGGAAGTGCGGGATGCCGGACGCCGGCACCAGCGAGCTGGCCTGCGCGAACAGGTCGAGCGCGGCCTGCGCGCGGTTTTCCTGGCTGGCGGCCAGGCCCTGGGCTATGAGGCCCTCGAAGCGAGCGTCTTCGTCCATGGCGATCCCATGCAGGGGGTACTTCGCATACATCCCGCGGATCGGCCGCCGGTTTAGCGCGCTAAACAAGACGCGCACGGCGTGGAGGTACTGGTGCAAGGCGCAACTCCGGTTCGTGCCGCAGTCATCAACCAACACGCAGAGACACGAGATGGTAGCGATCGTCAGCGGCATGAGGGCAGGGCTGAACCTGAGCTCCGGGGAGTTGCTTGGGGCCGCCGGCCTGCACGGCAACCCCCTGGAGGGCAGAAACGGCCAGGGCGTGTACGTGAACCTGGGCAACGGGCTGCTCGTGGTCCAGAACCGGGACGACCTGCTGGTCGCCCGCGGGCAGGACGCGGCGGCACTGCGCACCTACAACAGCAGCGGCGTCGTCAACGACGACAACGGCGACAACTGGGGCAGCGGCGTCGTGTCGCTGCGCGTGTCCGGCGTGGTGAACGCCGCGGGCAGCACGGTGCAGCGCGTGGATGGCGACGGCAGCGCGGCCACCTACACCTGGGACGCGGCGCGCAGCCTCTACGTGACCACGGAGGGCGCGGGCGCGCACGACACGATTGCGTATGTCACCGCGGACGCGCAGTTCGAGTGGCGCGACGGCAGCAGCGGAACCACGCAGCGCTTCGAGGGCGGCGGCCTCTACCGGTTGCTCTCCAGCCGCGACACCAGCGGCAATGCCCTCGCTTACGCCTACGGCGCCGGCGGTTTCCTCGCTTCCGTGAGTACCGCGAGCGGCGAAACCACCTTCTACGACTACAGCGGCAGCAATCTCACGCAAGTGCGGACCGTGGCGGGCGGGGTGACGACCACCACCGTGCGCTATGGCTACGACACCTCCAGCCGGCTGGTGACGGTCAGCGTGGACCTCACCCCCGGGGACCACAGCGTGGCCGACGGCAAGGCCTACGTGACGAGCTACGCGTACGAGGGGACGAGCAAGCGCATCGCGAGCATCACGCAGAGCCAGGGCACCATCC
>DASWUI010000663.1:0-1663 GCA_036401715.1 Ramlibacter sp.
CGCGAGGGTGCGCTGCAGGGTGTGGCCTGCGATGCCGGACGCCGCCTCCGGGCGCAGGACCAGGTCCACCGTGCGCGGCCACCGTTCGCGCAGCGGCCCCGCCGGCAGGAGCCAGCCGTTGCCGATGCCGCGCGCGTCGAACACGCAGACCTCCACGTCCCGCGCGAGCGCGTGGTGCTGCAGGCCATCGTCGCTCACGATGACCCGCGTCCGCGGATGCGCGGCCAGCAGCGCACGCCCGGCTTGCGCGCGGCGCGCCGCGACGAACACCGGCACGCCCGCCTTGCGCCGCAGCAGCAGCGGCTCGTCGCCCACGCGCCCGGGATCGTCCTCGGCCCGGACCTCCGTGCAGTCCTCGCCCGCGCGTCCGTAGCCGCGGGAGACGATGCCCGCGGCGATGCCGCGCGCGCACAGGTGCTCGACGAGGGCCAGCACCACCGGCGTCTTGCCGGCGCCGCCCGCCACCACGTTGCCCACCACGACGACGGGCACCGGCAGGCGCGCGCGCGCGCGCAGGCCGCTGGCATAGAGGGCGCGGTGCAGGGCGGCGAGTGCGCCGTAGACGAGGGAGAGGGGGGCGAGCAGCCAGGCCAGCGGTCCCCGGCGCAGCCAGGCGCGCTGGAGTGCGCTCACCGGGCCCCGGCCTGCGCCGAGGACTGGGTGGCGAAGGTGATGTGCGACAGGCCGACGCGGCGCGCCGCCTCCATCACCGTGATCACCGACTGGTGCGTCGCCGTGGCATCGGCGCTGATGATCACGGTGGAGTCCTTGCCGGCCTTGGCGGCCTCGGCCAGCGAATCCGACAGCGCCTCGGTCCCGCGGCCCTTGACGGGCTGCTTGTTGACCATGTAGCGGCCGTCGCTGGACACCGCCACCACCACTTCGCGCGGGTAGTCGCGCTGCGCCTCGGTGTCGGCCACCGGCAGCTTCAGCTGCATCTCCGTGAACTTGCTGTACGTGGTGGTCAGCATCAGGAAGATCAGCACCACCAGCAGCACGTCGATGAACGGGATCAGGTTGATCTCCGGTTCTTCCTTGGCGCGGGGGCGGAAGTTCATGCCCTGCGCAGGTTGTTCAGGTGGCGCGCGAAGCGCTCGGCCGCCAGTTCCAGCGTCAGCAGGTACTCGTCGACGCGGGCGCGGAAGTAGCGCCAGAAGATGAGCGCCGGGATCGCCACGATCAGGCCGAAGGCGGTGTTGTAGAGCGCCACCGAGATGCCGTGGGCGAGCTGGGCCGGATTGCCGCCGACGGCACTGCCGGTGGCAGGCGCCTGCGAGCCGAAGATCTCGATCATGCCGATCACGGTGCCCAGCAGGCCCAGGAGCGGGGCCGCGGAAGCGATCGTGGCCAGCGCGTTGAGGTAGCGCTCGAGGCGGTGCGCGACCGCGCGGCCGGTGCTTTCCATGTTGGCGCGCAGGTCCGCCTCGGTGCAGCGCGGGTCGGAGTTCAGCGCGCGGAAGCCGCTGGCGAGCACCTCGCCGAGCGCCGAGTTCTGCTCCAGCTGGCGCACCACGTCGGGCGCCGGCACCGAGACCCGGGACACCGCCAGCGCTTCGTCCAGCAGCCGCGGCGGGGCGATCTTGGCGGTCTTGAGGCTCAGGAAGCGTTCGATGACGAGGGCGAGGGCCAGGATGGAGCAGGCAACCAGCGGCCAGATCGGCCA
>DASWUI010000664.1:0-1889 GCA_036401715.1 Ramlibacter sp.
GCCGGCCCGGAACGCATCACCCCGGCCATGCGGCGCGGCGAACAGGCGGTGGAAGGCACGCGCCGCAGCCAGCCCGTTCATCTGCGGCTCGGATTCGCCGGCGAGGCGCCCGAGGACTTCGGTTACGCCATCGACATCGGCCTGCCGGTCCCCGTGCCCGGCGGGAGCCTGTTCGACCGCGATCCGGAGATCAAGGGGGAGGCGGTCTGGTGCGGGCCCGTGCTGCGCACGGCGACGCAGCTCGTGCGCCGGCAGGGCGCCCTGCTGGAGACGCGCGAGGGCAGCCGCTGGCAGCGGGTGGACCGCCTGCTGCCGCCGTACGCCAGCATGCTGGCCGAGTTCGTGGACCCGCGCACCGCTCCCGAGATGCTGGCGCTGCGCGAGCAGATCCGGGGCTGGCGCTTCTACGACCACTTCCGTTCGGATGCCGGCGCGCCCGCGCGCCTGCCGCAGGTCGGCACGCGCACCCCGGTGCTCGCCCACGACGGCGCGGATCTCGCGGCGGCCATCGCCACGATCCGCGAAGTCGGGGATGCGGAGGCGTTCGACGCGGCGGTCGACGACGCCTTCCCGGGCGCGCGCGTGCAGGTGCACGTGGTGGAAACCCTCTTCGAGACCGTGATGCACCAGCCGGGGCTGCTGCGGGCCCTGCACGCGGCGGAACTCTCCGACGGCACGCTGCGCTACCTGCTGTGGATCGCGGCCCTGATGACGCCGCGGCCACCGCCGCTGCTGGTGCTCAACGAACCCGAGTCCAGCCTGCATCCGGACCTGCTGCCCGCGCTCGCGCGGCTGGTCCTGCATGCGGCACGCTCTTCGCAGGTGATCGTGGTCTCGCACGCGTCGCGGCTGATCGCGGCGCTGGAGGGGGCGCAGGACCTGGACGTGCGGTCCGTCGTGCTCGGGAAGGACCTGGGCGAGACGCGCATCCTGGACCTGGCAGACGACGAAATCCCGCACTGGAACTGGCCGGCACGCTGACCGCGATAATCGGCGCATGCTGGCCAAACGCATCATTCCCTGCCTGGACGTCACCGGCGGCCGGGTCGTCAAGGGCGTCAATTTCGTGGAGCTGCGCGACGCGGGCGACCCGGTGGAGATCGCCGCGCGCTACAACGAGCAGGGCGCCGACGAACTCACCTTCCTGGACATCACGGCCACCAGCGACGACCGCGACCTGATCCTGCACATCATCGAGGCGGTGGCTTCGCAGGTATTCATCCCGCTGACCGTGGGCGGCGGGGTGCGCACGGTGGAAGACGTGCGGCGGCTGCTCAATGCCGGCGCCGACAAGACCAGCTTCAATTCGGCCGCCGTGGCCAACCCCGACATCATCTCCGCCGCTTCGGCCCGGTACGGCGCGCAGTGCATCGTGGTCGCGATCGACGCCAAGCGGCGCAGCGCGGACGAGGCCGGCACGCGCGGTCCGGGCTGGGACGTCTACACCCATGGCGGGCGGCGCAACACCGGGCTGGACGCGGTCGCCTGGGCCACCGAAATGGCCAGGCGCGGCGCCGGCGAGATCCTGCTCACCAGCATGGACCGCGACGGCACCAAGTCCGGCTTCGACCTGGAACTCACGCGCGCGGTGAGCGACGCGGTGCCGGTGCCGGTGATCGCCTCCGGCGGCGTGGGCAACCTCGACCACCTGGCCGACGGCATCCAGCAGGGCGGTGCCGATGCGGTGCTGGCGGCGAGCATCTTCCACTACGGCGAGTACACGGTGCAGCAGGCCAAGCAGCGCATGGCCGAGCGGGGCATCGCGGTGCGGCTCTGAGGCTGTCGCGGTTCGCCTGAGGGCTCACCACGACCTGCAGGAGCCCGTCATTCCCGCGCAGGCGGGAACCCAAGGCGTTGAGTCCAAGGCGGAAGCCTTGGGTCCCCGCCTG
>DASWUI010000665.1:0-8179 GCA_036401715.1 Ramlibacter sp.
AGGATCATGTTGGGGTAGCCCCCGTCATGCCACTCGAAGATGCGGTGGGCGTACTCCCAGTACTCGTAGAGGTTCTCGCCCTTAAGGGCGAAGACCGGCGTGCCCTTGGCCGCGATGGCGGCGGCGGCGTGGTCCTGCGTCGAGAAGATGTTGCAGGAGGCCCAGCGCACCTGGGCGCCCAGCGCCTGCAGCGTCTCGATCAGCACCGCGGTCTGGATCGTCATGTGCAGCGAGCCGGTGATGCGGGCGCCCTTGAGCGGCTGCGCCTTGGCGAATTCCGAGCGGATGGCCATCAGGCCGGGCATCTCGGTTTCGGCGATGCGGATTTCCTTGCGGCCCCAGTCGGCGAGCGACAGGTCGGCGATGGCGCAGTCCTTGGTGGGGACGGGCTTGAGAACGGCGTTCATGGTGGCTCCGGAACGTGAAGGTGGATCAGCCCACTGTTCCGGAGGTCTCACCGCACGGAAAAGTGGGTGAGCGTCGTTGCATGGATTGCCGAGCCTCGCGTCCATGGCGGACGCTGCAACGCTCCTCGGTTGCCGGAATTCTAAGCGAAAGGCCGCCCGGCCAGCCCGGCGGCAGCGGCTATCGCCCCACGGAAGGCGATGCAAGGGTTAAAAAGTGCCCCATGGCCTCCGCCGTCCCCTCCCCACCGATCGAGCCGATGCTCGCCAAGATCGCCGAAGCGCTCCCCACGGAGCCCGGCTTCCTGTTCGAGCCCAAGTGGGACGGCTTCCGCGCGCTGGTCTTCCGCGGCGCCGAGACCTACCTGCAAAGCCGCGACCTGCGCCCGCTGAACCGCTACTTCCCCGAGCTGGAAAAGGCGCTGCACGAGGCGCTGCCCAGGGGCTGCGTGCTCGACGGCGAGATCGTCGTCGCCGGGCCGCGCGGCCTGGACTTCGACGCCCTGCAGCAGCGCATCCACCCGGCTGCGTCGCGCATCGCGCGGCTGGCCAAGGAAACGCCCGCGGGCTTCGTGGCTTTCGACCTGCTGGCCGCCGGCGGCAAGTCCACCATGGAGCTGCCGCAGTCGGAGCGGCGGCTGCGGCTGGAGCGCCTGCTCGGCAAGCCGAAGCCGCCGCTGTACCTCACCCCGGTGACGCGCGACCGCGCCGAGGCGGAGCAATGGCTGGAGAAGTTCGAGGGCGCCGGCCTCGACGGCGTGATCGCCAAGCTGGAATCCGCCCCCTACCAGCCCGGCAAGCGCGCGATGCTCAAGATCAAGCACGTGCGCAGCGCCGACTGCGTGGTCGCCGGCTTCCGCTGGTACAAGGACCGCGACGATGCGGTGGGCTCGCTGCTGCTGGGGCTCTACGACGAGTCCGGCACGCTGCACCACGTGGGCGTGACCTCCTCGTTCACGATGGCGGTGCGGCAGGAACTGGCCAGGGAATTCGAGCCGCTGCGCACCGGCGTGGAGAACCACCCCTGGCGCGACTGGGCGGGCGCATCGGTGGGCGACGCGCAGCGCATGCCCGGCGCGCAAAGCCGCTGGAGCGGCGGCAAGGACCTCAGCTGGGTGCCGCTGCGGCCGGAGCGCGTGTGCGAGGTGAAGTACGACCACTTGCAGGGCAACCGCTTCCGCCATGCCGCGGTGTTCCTGCGCTGGCGGCCCGACAAGCCGCCGCGGGATTGCCGCTACGACCAGCTGGAAGTGACGACGCCGTTCGAGCTGGCGAAGGTGTTCGGCGCCTGATCAGGGCATCCGGATCCTGTGCGACTTGAGCAGGAACTCGGAGCGGCCGGGGCCTTGCGGGTGCATCGAAGTGCGTTCCACGCTGCGCTTGACGTAGATCCCCAGCTGCGGGCACAGCCACTCCACGCTGACGTTGCCTTCGTCGTCCAGGCTGCGGATGCGCCACGCGCTGAAGCGGCCGGCGGGCAGCTCGAGGTCCTCCACCGCCTCCACCACGGACTCGGTCTCGAACGGCAGCTTGCGGTCCTGCACGTGCATGTGGATGTGCCCTTTCTGCTTCCAGCGTTTGCCGACCTCCAGCGGAAAGGGGAAGGCCACGGGCGGATTCCAGGTGGCCACCATGCTGCCGTCGCGCGCAGCGAGCCCCACCAGGCTGCCGTCACGGCCGTACACGAGCAGGGCCCCCGGCGAGTCGAAGGCGACCATCGCCTGGCCGTGCAGGAAGAACTCGAGCACCTCGTTGCTGCCCTCGGAGGTGCCGACTCCGAAGCTGCCGCTGTCGCGGCGCTCGAACACGAACGAGGAGCCCGGGGCGGGGGCGGCGTAGCCGTCCAGCCGATGGGCACAGGCCACGAGGAACCAGCAGGCGCACAGCAGCGCCGTCCCTGCATGCGACGCGGGAGAGAAGTTCATGGCGGCCTCCTCGCGGTGCCGTTCTTCCGGGCCACGAACAATGGTCGATCCAGCGGTGCATTTCAAGGCGGATCCGGCCGAATGGCGCGGCCGGACGCCACGGGGCGGGCCTAAGGCGCCCGGCGCCGGAAGCACCCCAGGGCATGGTCGTTCGCGATCCCCACGGCCTGCATCCATGCGTACACGATCACCGGGCCGACGAACTTGAAGCCGCGGCGCTTGAGCTCCCTCGAGATTTCCTCGGCTTCCGGCGTGCTCACCGGCACCGAACGGCCATCCCCGCGCAGCACCTTGCCGCCGGTGAACGACCAGCAGAACTCCGCGAAGTCCTCGCCGCGCGCCGCCATGTCGCAGTAGATCTTCGCCCCGGCGATCGTCGCCTCGATCTTGGCGCGCGAGCGGATGATGCCGGGATCGCCCAGCAGCTTCTCCACCTGCTTGTCCCCGAAGCGGGCGACCTTCGCCGGATCGAAGCCGGCGAAGCCCTTGCGGAAGGCCTCGCGCTTGTGCAGCACCGTGCGCCAGGACAGGCCCGCCTGGAAGCCCTCCAGCATCAGCATCTCCCAGAGCATGCGCGCATCGCGCTGCGGCACGCCCCATTCCTCGTCGTGGTACTGCGCCATGAGGGCGTCGCCGCCGTCGGCCCAGGCGCAGCGTTGCAGGGGCTTGGTCATGCGCGCATCGTAAGCGGGATGCCCGTCGTGCACGGCGCGGGCTTGACGTGACGCAAGGAAGGCGCCGGGTCGTGCGCTTAACTTCGTGGCAGTCAGGTTCGACAGGAGCACCTTCCCATGCATGCCAGATGGCTGGCCGCCGTGCCAGCGGCCGTTCTCTCCGCAGCCGCCGTGGCGGGGCAGCCCACCTACCGGCAGGGCGAGGACATCTTCATCGAGACCGGGGTCGAGGCACCGGACCGCTCGCCCACCTGGTATGCGCCCGTCGTGGCGCAGCCCTACGCGCCGGTGTTCGAGGTGCTGGCGACCCGGGGAACCCAGGGCCGCTACTACCCTTACACCTACCCCGTGACGCTGAAGGACGTCATCCGCTGGCACGGCCACGACTGCGAGGGCCTGACGCATGCAGCCAACGCGGCGGCCGTCGCCTTCCGCATCCTCTTTCCCGACGGGATCGTCGACCGCACGGTCCTCTGGGGCATCACCGGCGAGTCGCCCTGCTGGTCCGACGCCGTCGCCTTCCTCACCGGCGCCCGGCTGCAGTACGGCAATCTCGGTTTCTTCCGCGACAAGGACTACGGGCACGCGATCATCCTGTATCGCGAGGACACCGAGCAGGCCGTGCTCGCCACCTGGAAGAAGGGCATCAACAACATCCCGGGCGAGCCCGTGGTGCTGCCGGAGGCGATCACCTGGCAGCCCAAGGTGACCATGCACGACGTGGAACGGCTGAAGGAGGCGGTGAAGAAGGCAGGCGGGCAGCCCACGCCCTACCAGGTGGACCAGATGCGCTACCAGCAGTGGACGCACCTGAACGACGTCCTGTCGCGCCCGCTGGAACAGAGCTACCAGGCCAGGCTGCTGGAAAACTTCCGCTGGTCCGACTGGATCGATCCCGCCAAGGCCGTGCCCCGGCCGCACGAGCGGTCGGACTCCCGCCTGAAGAACCATCCGAACCGCGGCCGCCCGATCGAGGGACCACGCTAGGGGCGGCGCGCGCGGCTCCGGGGCCTCACGAGGGCTTGCCGCCCGGGTCCTTCGGCCGCAATCTCGCCGGCACGTGCTCCAGGTTGATCCGCACCCGGTACCACAGCGACGAACTCCCGCGCATGCGGTCCACCAGCACGTCCGCCGGCTCCAGGTGGGCGGCCGCCTTCGGGTGCTTCGCCTTCCATTCCTCCGCCGCCGCGATCGCTTCGGCCTCGCGGTCGGCGCGCGCCACTTCGACCAGCGGCTTCTTCGCCCGCGTCCCCGTCGAGGGGGGAGCGCGCTTCGGCTCGCCGGCGGCCTTGCGGTAGTGCGGCGGCCAGGGCGCGTCGCCCTGCCCTTGCGCCTCCTGCCGGCGCGACAGTTCCAGCAGCGGTTCCAGCGAACACGGCTGGTCGTCGATCGCCGCATGCGGATCGCCGATCTTCGCGAAGCGCTTCGGCATGGTCCACAGCGTGAAGTCGGCGGGATTGCAGTCGGCGAGCTCCTTCCAGGTCACCGGCGCCGACACGCGCGCGTCCGGCTTGGGCCGCACCGAGTAGGCCGAGGTCACCGTGCGGTCCTTCGCGTTCTGGTTGTAGTCCACGAACACGCCGCGCCGCTCCTCCTTCCACCAGCGGCTGCTGGCCAGGCCCGGTGCGCGCCGCTCGACCTCCCGCGCCAGGGCCAGGGCCGCGCGCCGCACCTCGTCGAAGGTCCAGCGGCGCTGGATGCGCACCAGCACGTGGATGCCGCGCGAGCCCGAGGTCTTGGGCCAGCCTTTCAGCCCCAGTTCGCCCAGGACCTCGTGCACGAGGTCGGCCACCTGCCGGATCTGCGGCCATTCCACGCCGGGAACCGGGTCCAGGTCCACCCGAAGCTCATCGGGGTGCCCGAGATCCTCGGCCCGCACCGGATGCGGATGCAGTTCCAGGCAGGCCAGGTTCGCCATCCAGGCCAGGTCGGCCGCGTGGCGCGGCACGACCTCTTCCGCGGTGCGCCCGGAGGGAAAGCGGATCTCCGCCACCTCGAGCCAGTCCGGCCGCCTGGCGGGCGCGCGTTTCTGGAAGAAGAACTCTTCCTCGATGCCGTTGGGGTAGCGCACCAGCACGCAGGGGCGCCCGCCCGCACCCCGCAGCGCGCCCTCGGCAACGGCCAGGTAATAGTTCACGAGGTCGAGCTTGGTCACCCCCGCCGCGGGAAACAGCAGCTTGGCCGGGCTGGTGACCACGACCTGCCGGCCGCCAATCTCCAGCCTCGTCTCGTCCTTTGCCTGGGCCATACGGACGAAACTACACCGCCACGGCACAATACGGGGTCAGACGCGGCCGTCTCTTTCCAGGGCGGCCGCGTGCCATTTCCCGGAGCCCCCTTGTCCGCATCCCCCCTGAGCGCCGAAGTCCGGCGCCGCCGCACCTTCGCCATCATTTCGCACCCCGACGCGGGCAAGACCACGCTGACGGAAAAGCTGCTGCTGTTCTCCGGCGCGATCCAGATCGCGGGCGCGGTGAAGGGCCGCAAGGCTTCGCGCCACGCCACCTCCGACTGGATGGAGATCGAGAAGCAGCGCGGCATCTCGGTGGCCTCCTCGGTGATGCAGATGCTGTACCGCGACCACGTGGTGAACCTGCTGGACACGCCGGGCCACAAGGACTTCTCCGAGGACACCTACCGCGTGCTGACCGCGGTGGACGCCGCGCTGATGGTCATCGACGCGGCCAACGGCGTGGAAGCGCAGACGCGGCGGCTGATCGAGGTCTGCCGCCAGCGCGACACGCCCATCATCACCTTCGTCAACAAGATGGACCGCGAGGTGCGCGAGCCGCTGGACATCCTGGACGAAGTCGAGCGCGAGCTGGGCATGCCCTGCGTGCCCATGACCTGGCCGGTCGGCAAGGGCAAGAGCTTCGGCGGCATCATGAACCTGCGCACGCAGGCGATGACGGTGTTCGAGTCGGGCAGCGAGCGCCGCCCGCAGGACTTCGACGCCATCCCGCTGTCGGACACGGAGGAACTGCGCAGGCGCTTCGACGGCGAATACGACGCCGCCGCCGAAAGCATGGAGCTCGCCGCCGGCGCCTCGCCGGAATGGGACCACGCCGCCTTCCTGGCGGCGAAGCAGACGCCCGTGTTCTTCGGCTCGGCGGTCAACAATTTCGGCGTCATGGAGGTGCTGGACGCGCTGGTGGACCTCGCGCCCGCGCCGCAGGCGCGCAAGAGCACCGCGATCGTCAACCGCCAGCCGGTCGAACGCATGGTCGAGCCGGACGACACCGCCTTCTCCGGCGTGGTGTTCAAGGTGCAGGCCAACATGGATCCCTCGCACCGCGACCGCATCGCCTTCGTGCGCATGGCCTCGGGCAAGTACACGCCGGGCATGAAGCTGAAGGTGCAGCGCACCGGCAAGGAACTGCGCCCCACGTCCGTCGTCACATTCCTCTCGCAGCGGCGCGAAGCGGTGGACGAGGCCTACGCCGGCGACATCATCGGCTTCACCACGCACGGCGGCGTGCAGCTGGGCGACACCATCACCGACGGCTCCGTGAACCTGCAGTACACCGGCCTGCCCTTCTTCGCGCCCGAACTCTTCATGGTGGTGGTGCTGAAGAACCCGCTGCGCACCAAGCAGCTGCAGCAGGGCCTGGCCCAGCTGGGCGAGGAAGGCGCGATCCAGGTGTTCCGCCCGCAGGTCGGCGGACCGATGCTGCTGGGCGCGGTCGGCCAGCTGCAGTTCGAGGTCGTGCAGCACCGGCTGCAGGCCGAGTACGACTGCGACGTGCGGCTGGAGGGCTGCCCCTACACCGGCGCGCGCTGGATCACGGCGGACACGCCGGCCGAACTGAAGGCCTTCACCGACGCCTATCCGCAGCGGCTGGCGCTCGATGCCGCCGATGCGCTCGCCTTCCTGTGCACCTCGCCGTACGACGTCCGGCTCGCGCAGGAACGTTTCCCGAAGATCCATTTCCACCTGCTGCGCGAGCACGCCGGGCTCGCGCTGCAAAGCGCCGGCTAGTGCCGTGCGCCATTCCACCACCCCGGGCCCCGGCTTGAACCACCTCATGAAGCAGCTGTACCTGATCCGTTCGCTCGCCGCCATCGTCGCCGGCTCCCTCCTCCTCGCCTCCTGCGGCGGCGGCGGAGGCGGCGGCGCCCCGCGTTCCCCCTACGGCACCTCCGCGCAGTTCGCGGAAATCCCGGGCGATCCGGAAAGCTGTTCCGTCGCACGCCAGAAGAGCTTCGTGCGCGCCTACATCGACGAGGTGTACCTCTGGTACCGCGAGGTCCCGACGGTCGATGCGTCGCAGTACACGACGACCAGCCAGGTGGACGACTACTTCGACGCGCTGACCAACCTGCCGAAGGACGAGTTCAGCACGGCGATCTTCAGCGGCCAGAGCGCGCCGGTGCAGTCGCTGGTGGCCGCGTCGCAGCCCTCGCCGGGCAACCTGCTGGCGGCCCACATCGTCCCCACGCCGACGTTCCCGACGAGCAGCGGCGGCCGGCAATTGGCCTACGTGCAGCTGCGCAACCACCAGGCGGGGGCGCAGGACGAGCTGATCGCGGCCTTCCGCGCGATCCAGGCGCACACGCCGGCGGTGCAGGACGTGATCCTGGACCTGCGGGACAACACCGGCGGCTTCGTCTACGTGGCGCTGACCGCGGCTTCCATGATCTCGGGGCCGGCCAGCAACGGCCAGCTGTTCGAACGCTTCGTGTTCAACGACAAGCGCGGCGAGACCAGCCTGCTGTACTCCGGCAAGGTGCAGTTCCAGGACGCCGGGGCAAGCACCCCCAACCCGGTGGGGACGGACCTGCCGCAACTGGGCCTGTCGCGCGTCTTCATCCTCACCAACGGCGACACCTGCTCCGCGAGCGAGTCGATCATCAACAGCCTGCGCGGCGTCAACGTGACGACAATCCGGATCGGCGAGACGACCTGCGGCAAGCCCTTCGGCTTCACGGAGAAGGTGAACTGCGGCTACTCCTTCTTCCCGATCGAGTTCCAGGGCTTCAACGCGCAGGGCTTCGGCGACTACCAGGCCGGCTTCGCACCCGCCTGCCAGATCACCGACAACACGCGCTCCGACCCCACGCAGCGCGGCACCGCCACCGACCTGATCTACACGACCGCGGTCGCGTATGACACGGCCGGCTGCCCGACCGCCGCCGGCACGGGGGGCGTCCAGAGCGCGGGCTCCCCCATCGTGAG
>DASWUI010000666.1:0-5452 GCA_036401715.1 Ramlibacter sp.
TGCGGAAGCCGGCGCCCAGGCGCGTGCCTGCAGCCAGCACCACGTCGTCCTTGACGTACCAGGCGCGCGAGTCCTGGTTCGCCCGGGACGCGGAAGTGCCGAAGGCCGGAAAGACGGCAAGCGAGGTCCGGTCCCAGTCCAGCTGGTCGTGCCCGATCACGAGGATGTTGCGCAGGCCGCCCACGCTGCCCTCGCCGCGGGCGCGCAGTCCGAAGCTGGTGGCCTCGATGTCGGAATCGAAGCTGCCGGTGGCGAACAGGCTGCGCACCGTGCGCGTGCGCTTCGCCGCATCGGCCTCGAGCTGCCAGGCCCCCAGCCGGGCGCTGGCGAACAGGCTGTTGCGCTCGCCCTCCATGCCCGCGGTGCTGCGCTGGCCCGGGGTGCTCTGGCGCGCGTCGGCCTGGAACTCCGGCAGGGTCAGGGCGCCGGGGAGTTGCGCGTCGAGGTCGTCGCGCGCGTGGCGCACGCCGGCGCGCAGCCACTCGTTGGCCCACTGGCCGGTGAAGGAGGCCACGCGGTTGTCGGAATGGAAGTGCTCGCGGTGGTTGTCGCCCTCGCGCTTCTGGCCGTGCACGTCGAAGGAGAAGCCGCCGGCGGCGACGGTGGCATTGGCGCGCAGGTCGCGCAGGCGGTGGCTGCCCGCGCCGGCCTGCAGCGAGGCGCTGTTCACGCGCTCGGTGCCCGCGCCCGCCTTGGTCGTGATCACGATGACGCCGCCGGTGGCGCCTTCGCCATAGAGCACGGCCCCGCTGCCGCGCAGCACCTCGATGCGCTCGACGGCATCGATCGGGATGGAGGCCAGGCGCGCGCCGCCGGTGTCGGACTCGTTCAGGCGCTCGCCGTCCAGGATCACCACCTGGTTGCTGCCGGCGGTGCTGCCGAAGCCGCGCAGGTCCAGCGAGAAGTCACCCGCGCCGAAGAAGTCCTGCCGGCCGACCACGCCCAGCACGCGCATGAGCGCCTCGTTCACCGTGGTGGCGCCCGACGAGCGGATCTCCTCGGCGGAGATCACGCTCACGCCGGCCGGCAGCGAGGCGGCCGGCTCCGGGAAGCGCGTGGCGCGCACCACCGTTTCCGGCAGGGTGGGCGTCCTGGTGGTGGACTGGGCAAAGGCGGTGGGGGCGCACAGGGAGGCCGCGGCTGCCATCAGGCAGGCGGTCGCGCGCAGGGGTTGCACGTTCGTTTTCATCGTGGATACGCAAGGACACTGTTGCCCGCGCCGGCTTCCCCGCTGGCGCATCGGGCGATCACGGCCGCGCGCGGGCGCGCAGCCACCTCGTTGGCCGGTATCCGGGCTGGCGGAAGGACTTCCATCGCCTTCCCAGGGCGCTGTTTCAGGCAACCCCAGTGGCTGTGTGTGATGGAAGTGACCAGGGCGACAAACCCCGATCTCCGCTTACCGTTGCGGGGGCAGCGCAGGTTGGCCCGTGGCACGTGCGTGCGGGGGCGCCCTGCTTCCCGTTGAACTGCGGCATTCGAACCACACCGCGAGCACCAACGCGTCGATTCTAAAGCCCTTGAATTAACAAAACCCTACAATTCGCGCATATGGCCAGCGGCTCCCCCATCGACCCCCTCGTCGAACGCGTCGAGCGGCTGCTCGTTCGCTACGAGGAGCTCCAGCGCACCAACGCGCTGCTCGCCGAGCAGGTGGAGCTGCTCACGCAGGAGCGCGACTCGCTGAAGTCGCGCCTGTCCGCCGCCCGCGCGCGAGTGGACGCGCTGCTGGAACGCCTTCCCGACCTGAACACGCCCGCATGAAGCAGCTGGAAGTGCAGATCATGGGCCAGAGCTACCTGCTCGGATGCCCCCCGGGAGGCGAGCAGCGGCTGCTGGAAGCGGTGGAGAAGGTGGACACCGCCATGTGCCGCATCCGCGACGCCGGCAAGGTGAAGGCGCGCGACCGCATCGCGGTGCTGGCCGCGCTGAACCTCGCCTTCGACGCCGAACGCAACGCCTCGCAGCAGCAGCTGCACGCGGCCAGCTTCGCCAACGGCGAGCAGACCCTCAATGGCGCCTCCCACCTGGCCGACGACGTGCGCCTCGCGCAGCTGATGGTCCGCATCGACCAGGTCCTGGGCGACGACGGCCGCCTGCTCTGATCCTGCCGGGATCCCCGGGCGGAGGGACATCGCCGGTCATCCCCGCGGCGCGCGGGCGTCGCCCGTCATCCCCGCGCAGGCGGGGATCCAACGCGTTGAAGCCTGCCCGCTCGCGGGCAGGACGAATGCGGAAGCGTTGGATTCCCGCCTGCGCGGGAATGACGGGGGCGGAAGGCTTGGATTCCGGCTGCGCGGGAATGACGCCGGAAGAGGCCTTCGGTTCCCGCCTGCGTGCGAATGACGCTCCCCCAAGGAAAACGGGCTGCCATGGGCAGCCCGTTCGGTTGGTGGCGTCTGCGAGTGGCACCGAGCCGCATCCTGAACCGGAGTTCAGGTGGGCGAGGTCAGCACTGGCGTTGGGTTCATCTGACGCGAGACGATCACGCTCACCAGGCGATGTTCCAAGCCCGCGCTCAAAGAGCATTGGTTCAAGGAAATATAAAGCCCGATACACACTGCAGACGAAGCCATTCTAGGGCGCAAAAAGCGCGCGCGGCGCAAATCGTGCGTGAAGCCATGAAAGTATTCCGGGCTTGACATGCACGCACTTAGCTGAACTGTGCGGGACCTCACGCGCGGACGCCCGCACGCGCCCTGCGACAATGCGGCTCGCGCTTTCCGCCCGCGCCCACAACTACAACATGACGTCCGTCCTGGACCTCCAGCTCGTTCTCGAACTCCTCCTGATCGGCACCTGCACCGGCTTCCTCGCCGGGCTGCTGGGGATAGGCGGCGGCATGATCATGGTGCCGTTCGTCACCATGATCCTGACGTCCAAGGGCTATCCGCCGGACTACACGGTCAAGATGGCGGTGGCGACCTCGCTCGCCACCATCTGCTTCACGTCGATCTCCTCCGTGCGGGCGCACCACCGGCGCGGCGCGGTGCTGTGGCCGGTGGTGAAGGTGCTCGCCCCGGGCATCCTGGTGGGCTCGCTGCTCGGCGCGCAGGTCGCCGTGGCGCTCCCGGGCAAGCTGCTCGGGATCCTGTTCGCGATCTTCGTGGCCTTCTCCGCCACGCAGATGTTCCTCAATCGCAAGCCCAAGCCCAGCCGCACCCTGCCCGGGCCGCTGGCGACCTTCGGCGTCGGCAACGTGATCGGCGTGCTGTCCGCGCTGGTCGGCGCGGGCGGCGCCTTCGTCTCGGTGCCCTTCATGACCTGGTGCAACATCAGGATCCACGATGCGGTGGGCACGTCCTCGGCGCTGGGGTTCCCGATCGCGCTGGCGGGCACCCTGGGCTACATCTGGGCCGGCCAGAGCCTGCCGCGGATGCCGCCCGGCTCCATCGGGTATCTTTACCTCCCGGGACTCTTCATCATTTCAGCAGCCAGCATGCTGATGGCACCGCTCGGGGCGCGTACCGCGCACCGCATGGACATCCAGCCGCTGAAGAAGGTGTTCGCGGTGGTGCTTTACGGCCTCGCCGCCTATTTCCTGCTGCGCTGACAACGGAAAGAACGACACGCTCATGGCCCGCATCGCCTTCATCGGCCAGCAGGAATTCGGCAAGGCCGTCCTCGAAGCCTTCATCGCCCGCGGCGACACCATCGCCGGGGTCTTCTGCATCCCCGACAAGCCCGGCGCCAGGCCGGATGCGCTGAAGGCCGACGCCCTGGCCCTCGGCCTGCAGGTGTTCACCTTCGCCAGCCTGCGCAGCCCGGAAGCCGAGGCCGCGATGCGTTCGCTGGACGCCGACATCGGCATCATGGCCTACGTGCTGCAGTTCGCGCCGCAGAACTTCGTGAACATCCCCAGGCACGGCACCATCCAGTACCACCCCTCGCTGCTGCCGCTGCACCGCGGGCCGTCCTCCATCAGCTGGCCGGTGGCCCTGGGCCGCCGCGAGACCGGCATCACGATCTTCCGCCCCACCGACGGCCTCGACGAGGGCCCGGTCATCCTGCAGAAGACCTGCACCATCGCGCCCGACGAGACCCTGGGCGAGCTGTACTTCAACAAGCTGTTCCCCATGGGCGTGCAGGCGCTGCTGGAGGCCGCGGACCTGGTGATGGCCGGCCGCCACGAGGAGCGCGTGCAGGACGAGGCGAAGGCCACCTACGAAGGCTGGATGCAGGACGAGGAGTGCGAGATCCACTGGCCGGGCCACGTGGACACCATCTACAACCTGATCCGCGCCTGCAACCCGGCGCCGGGCGCGTGGATGATGCTCGACGGCGTGAAGGTGCGCGTGTACGACTGCCGCAAGCACGTGGTGGGCCGCTTCGTGTCGCGCGGGCACAAGCCGGGCGACGTCGCCGGCGTCACCGAGAACTCGATCGTCTTCTGGGCCCAGGGCGGCCTGATCGAGGTGCTGAAGCTCAAGCCCGAGGGCGGCGGCAAGGTCAACGCCGGCGAGTACGCGCGCCAGCGCGGCCTGCCTATCGCGACCGAGTGGCAGTCCTGGGTGCGGCCCGCGTAGGCGTCCGCATCCCCAGGGCCTGGTCGATCAGCCGGGCCCCGTCCGACAGCAGGAAATTCTTGAACGCCTGCGCCACCGGGGGCAGGCGCTTGCCGTGGCGGTGCACGACGTACCAGTTGAGCATCAGCGGGAAGCCCTGCACGTCCAGCACCGTCAGCGCGCCCGACTGCAGCTCGCGGCTGATGGTGTGCGCCGACAGGAAGCTCACGCCCATGCCGGCGATCACCGCCTGCTTGATGGTCTCGGTGCTGCGGATCTCCATCGCGATGTTCAGGCCCGGCAGGTTGCCGCCGAAGCCTTCCACCATCGAGTTCCAGGTGTCCGAGCCCTTCTCCCGCACGACGAAGGGCTCGCGGATGATGCGGTACACCGGGATGCGCGCGGTCTTCGCCAGCGGATGCGTGGGCGCGGCCACGATCACGTAGGGGTGCGGCGCGAAGGGTTCCGCCACCGTGTCGCTGTCGCCCGGCGGGCGCACCATCACCGCCAGGTCGGTCACGTTCTCCTTGAGCTGGGTGAGCAGTTCCTCGCGGTTGCACACGCCGAAGTTGAGCGTGACGCCCGCGTGGCGCTGCGCGAACTCCACCAGCAGGCGCGGGAAGAAGTAGTCGCCCGCGCTGATCACCGAGACGTTCAGCCGCCCGCCCGAGACGCCCTTGAACTGGGCCATCGCCTCCTCGGCCTCCTGGAATTTCTCGATGATCTCGCGGCTGGACTGCAGCATCTGCGCGCCCGCGGGCGTGAGGTGGATCTTCTTGCCGAGCTGCTCGAACAGGGGCAGCCCGGCGTGCTCCTCGAGCTTGCTGACCTGGGTGGACACCGCCGGCTGCGTCAGGTGCAGCTCCTCGGCGGCGCGCGAGAAGCTGCGGTGGCGCGCGACCGCCTCGAACACTTTCAGCTGGCGCAGGGTGGCGTTCTTCATGGCTGTC
>DASWUI010000667.1:0-5294 GCA_036401715.1 Ramlibacter sp.
TCGCGGCCTCCTTGGTGACGACCTGCCCCTGGTCGCGCAGCCAGGCGGCGCGGTAGACCAGCAGCGCGGAGCTGTCCACGGTGGTGGCCATCTGCGCCAGCTTCGCCTGCGTGAGCTGGAAGTCCGCCAGCGTCTGGTTGAACATCCTGCGGGTGGTGGCGTGGTGCAGCGCCTCGTCGAGCGCCCGCCGGGCGAAGCCCAGCGCCGCTGCCGCCACCGAAGTGCGGAACACGTCCAGCGTGCGCATGGCCACCTTGAAGCCCTCGCCCGGCTGCCCGATGCGCTGCGACAGCGGCACGCGGCAGCTGCGGAACTGCAGGCGGGCCAGCGGATGCGGGGCGATCACGTCGATGCGCTCGGCGACCTCGAACCCCGGCGTGTCCGCATCGACGATGAAGGCCGAGATGCCGCGCGGTCCCGGCGCTTCGCCGGTGCGGCAGAACACCACGTAGAAGTCCGCGATGCCGCCGTTGGAGATCCAGGTCTTCTCGCCGTTGAGCACTGCGTGGCCGTCCTCCACGTGCGCCGCGCAGCGGAGATTGGCGACGTCCGAGCCGGCATCGGGCTCCGACAGCGCGAACGCGGCGATCGCTTCGCCCCGCGCCACGCGCGGCAGGTAGCGCTCCTTCTGGGCGTCGCTGCCCTGCAGGCTGATGGCGCCGGATCCCAGCCCCTGCATCGCGAAGGCGAAGTCCGCCAGCCCGTTGTGGTACGCCAGGGTCTCGCGGGCCAGGCAGATGGCGCGCGTGTCGATCACTTCCTGCTCGCCGTAGGCACCGCCGACGGCGTGGCGCAGCCACCCCGCGCCGCCGAGCTCGCGCACCAGCGTGCGGCAGGCGCCGTCCACGTCCGGACCGTGGATGTGGGCGACGTGCTGGCGGGCCCAGCCGTCGAGTTCCGCGGCGAGGATGCCGTGGCGCTCCTCCAGGAAAGGCCAGTCGAGGTGGTCCAGCTTGCGCACGTCAGTTGCCCTCGAAGCGCGGCTTCTGCCTGGCCACGAAGGCTTCGTAGGCGCGCGTGAAGTCCTGCGTCAGCATGCAGAGCGCCTGCGCCTGGGCCTCCGCCTCGATCGCCTGCTCGATGGTCATGGCCCACTCCTGGTGCAGCATGGTCTTGGTGATGCCGTTGGCGAAGGTGGGGCCTTCGGCCAGCTGGCGCGCAAGCGCCTGCGCGTCCGGCAGCAGCGCTTCGGGGGCCACCAGGCGGTTGAAGAAGCCCCAGCGCTCGCCCTCTTCGCCCGTCATGGAACGGCCGGTGTAGAGCAGCTCGCTCGCGCGTCCCTGCCCGATGATCCGCGGCAGCATCGCGCACGCGCCCATGTCGCAGCCCGCGAGGCCGACGCGGTTGAACAGGAAGGCGGTCTTGCTGCGCGCGGTGCCGACGCGCAGGTCGGAGGCCATCGCCACGATGGCACCCGCGCCGGCGCAGACGCCGTCCACCGCCGCGACGACCGGCTGCGGGCAGGCGCGCATGGCCTTCACCAGGTCGCCGGTCATGCGGGTGAACATCAGCAGCTCCGGCGCCTTCAACCGCACGAGCGGGCCGATGATCTCGTGCACGTCGCCGCCGGAGCAGAAGTTGTCGCCGGCGCCCGCGATCACCACCGCATGCACGTCGGTCGCGTACTTCAGCGCGCCGAACAGGTCGCGCAGCTCCGCGTAGGAGTCGAAGGTCAGCGGGTTCTTGCGCTCCGGCCGGTTCAGCGTGACGGTGGCCACGCCTTCCCTGGCCTCCCACAGGAAGTGCGTGGCGCGGTAGCCCGCGAGCTGCCTGCGGTTGCCGGCGGCGAGCGCGGGATCGACCCGCTCAGTTGAAGCGTTCATTGTTCGTCTCCTGGGACTGGGCGCGCTCGCGCTCCAGGTTGCGTTCCAGCTGCGCCTTGCCCGAAAGGTACTGCTTCGGCCAGGGCAGGTCGTGGTAGCCGATCTTCGCCGCTTCCAGCAGCGCCCACGCGGGGTTGGCCAGGTGCGGCCGCGCGATGGCGCACAGGTCCGCCCGGCCGGCGGCGATGATGCTGTTGACGTGGTCGGCCTCCGAGATCGCGCCCACCGCCATGGTGGCGATGCCCGCCTCGTTGCGCACGCGGTCGGCGAACGGCGTCTGGTACATCCGGCCGTAGACCGGCTGCTGTTTCCGGCTCACCTGCCCCGAGGAGCAGTCCACCAGGTCACAGCCGGCCGCCTTGAAGGCGCGCGCGATCTCCACCGCGTCGTCCGGCGTGATGCCGCCGGCGACCCAGTCGTGCGCGGAGATGCGCACCGACATCGGCCTGTCCTGCGGCCATGCGGCGCGCATCGCCCGGAAGACTTCCAGCGGATAGCGCAGCCGGTTGGCCAGCTCGCCGCTGTACTCGTCGGTGCGCTGGTTGGTCAGGGGCGAGATGAAGCGGGAGAGCTGGTAGCCGTGGGCGCCGTGCAGCTCCAGCCAGTCGAAGCCCGCCTCGGCCGCGAGCCGCGTGCTGCGCACGAAGTCCTCGCGCACCCGGTCCATGTCGGCGCGGGTCATGGCCCGCGACCAGTCGCTGACGCCGTCGATGTACTGCTGCGGTGACGCGGACAGCAGCGGCCAGTTGCCGCTTTCCAGCGGCAGGTCCTCGCCTTCCCAGGGCACGCGGGTGGAGCCCTTGGGGCCGGCGTGGCCCAGCTGGAGGGCGATCTTCGCGTCGCTGTTGGCGTGCACGAAGTCGACGATGCGCCTGAAGCCATCGCGCTGCGCTTCGTTCCACAGGCCAGGGCAACCGGGCGTGATGCGCGCGTCGGCGCTGGTGCAGGTCATTTCCGCCACCACCATGCCGGCGCCGCCCATGGCGCGCGCGCCCAGGTGCACCAGGTGGTAGTCGGCCGGCACGCCTTCGACGCAGGAGTACTGCGCCATGGGCGAAACCACCACCCGGTTCTTCAGCGTGAGGCCGCGCAGCCGGAAGGGCGTGAACATGGGCGGGATCGGCTGCTGCTGCGCGTCGCGGTGGGCGCCCGCGCGCTCGGCGATCCAGTCCTCGTAGTGCTCCACGTACCGGCGGTCGCGCAGCCGCAGGTTCTCGTGGCTGATGCGCTGGCTGCGCGTGAGCAGCGAATACGCGAACTGCTGCGGCGGCAGGTTCACGTAGCGCGCGACGTTCTCGAACCACTCGGTGGAGTTGCGCGCCGCGTTCTGGATCTTCAGCACCTCCACGCTGCGCACCGCCTCGTACTGGCGCAGCGCCGATGCCAGGTCGCCGGGCGTGCGGCCGACGCAGCGGGCCAGCTCGATCGCGTCCTCCAGCGCCAGCTTGGTGCCGGAGCCCACCGAGAAGTGCGCGGTGTGGGCGGCGTCCCCCATCAGCACCACGGGCGCGCGGCCGTTGTGGTGCACCCAGGTGCGGCAGACCACGCGCGGGAACTTGATCCACTGCGCGGACCCACGCAGGTGCGCCGCGTTCGACATCAGCGCATGGCCGTCCAGGTACTTCGCGAACAGCTTCTCGCAGAAGGCGATGCCCTCCTCCTTCTCCATGCGGTCCAGCCCCGCCTTGTGCCACACCTCTTCCGGCGTCTCGATGATGAAGGTGGAAGTGTCGCCGTCGAACTGGTAGGCGTGCGCCTGGAACCAGCCGTGCGGCGTCTCCTCGAAGGCGAAGGTGAAGGCGTCGAACTTCCGGTGCGTCCCCAGCCAGACGAAGCGGTTGCGGCGCAGGTCGATGTCCGGCTGGTAGGTGTCGGAGTACTTCGTGCGGATGCGGCTGTTGAGGCCGTCGCTGGCGATGACGAGGTCGGCGTCGGGATATTCCTCGTCGCCCTGCACGTCGCGCTCGAACAGCAGCTCCACCCCCAGCTGCTCGCAGCGCCGCTGCAGGATGTTGAGCAGGCGCTTGCGGCCGATGCCGATGAAGCCGTGGCCGCCCGAACGCACCTTGTGCCCGCGGATGTGCACTTCGATGTCGTCCCAGTGGTTGAAGGCGCCCAGGATCTCGCGCGCGCTGTCGGGGTCCGCCGCCTGCAGGTTCCCGAGCGTCTGGTCGGAAAAGACCACGCCCCAGCCGAAGGTGTCGTAGGGACGGTTGCGCTCGACCACCCGCACGCGGTGCGAGGGATCCTGCTTCTTCATGAGCAACGCGAAATACAGGCCCGCCGGGCCGCCGCCGATGCAGACGATGTTCATGGTTGCTCCAGACCTGGATTATTTAAGTCTAAAGCAATTCCCGACGCGCGTCACCCCCGCGCAGGCGGGGGCCCAAGGCATTCAGGACGGCAGGACGCCTTGGATCCCCGCCTCCGCGGGGATGACGGCGCCGACCCGGGAGCGCTCGTGCGCCAGCCGCATCACCTCCCGCGGCGCATCGCCCTTGAGCCGGTGGTCGCTCCAGACCTGCCGCCACCTGCGCGCGCCCGGCAGGCCGTTGTACAGCCCCATCATGTGCCGCGCGATCGAGTGCCACGGCGTCCCCCGCTGCGCGTGTTCGCGCTCCATGTACGCCACCATGCGCGCCTCCACCTCCTCGCGCCGCAGGCCCGAGGCGGGTTCGCCGTAGAACAGCTCGTCCCAGCGCGCCAGCCACCACGGGTGGTGGTAGGCCTCGCGGCCGATCATCACGCCATCGAGTTCGCGCAGTTGCTCCTGCACCGTCGCATCCTCGGTGATGCCGCCGTTGATCGCGATGACCAGGCCCGGGAAGTCCCGCTTCAGCCGGTGCACCATCTCGTAGCGCAGCGGCGGGACCTCGCGGTTGTCCTTGGGGGACAGGCCTTTCAGCCAGGCATTGCGCGCGTGCACGATGAACACGCGGCAGCCCGCCTGCGCCACGGTGCCGACGAAATCGCGCACGAAGTCGTAGCTCTCCACCTTGTCGATGCCGATGCGGTGCTTGACCGTCACCGGCACGTCCACCGCCTCCACCATCGCCTTGACGCAGTCGGCCACCAGCTCCGGCTCGGCCATCAGGCAGGCGCCGAAGGCCCCCCGCTGCACGCGCTCGCTGGGGCAGCCGCAGTTGAGGTTGATCTCGTCGTAGCCCCACTCCACCCCCAGCTTCGCGCATCTGGCCAGGTCGGCCGGCTCGCTGCCGCCCAGCTGCAGGGCCACCGGGTGCTCGCCGGGGTCGAAGTCCAGGTGGCGCGGCACGTCGCCATGCAGCAGCGCGCCCGTGGTCACCATCTCGGTGTACAGGCGCGCGCGGCGGCTCAGCAGGCGGTGGAAGAACCGGCAGTGGCGGTCGGTCCAGTCCATCATGGGGGCAACCGACAGTCGCCAGCTCGGATCGGATGGGTTCATGGGGGGCGGCAGTGCACGCGCCGGAACACGGGGCGTGGGACTGGCGC
>DASWUI010000668.1:0-2232 GCA_036401715.1 Ramlibacter sp.
CCTCGACACCCCCCGTCCGTCCATCGGCCGCGTCCGTGGACAAGCGTCAACGCCGTCCGACGTCAGCAGTTCGCGCGCGGCTCCCATACTGGCGCCGCATGCAGCTCAACCCGGTCGACCTGTTCCTGATCGCCATCCTGCTGGCGGGCGCCTGGGCCGGCGCGGCACGCGGTTTCCTGTTCGCCGGGCTCGACCTGCTGACGCTCATCGCCAGCCTGGCAGCAGCCTTCCTCGGCTACCACCGCGTCGCCGCCTGGGTCACCGAGCTGGCGCCGGCGCTGGGCGTGTGGATCGCGCCCCTGTCCTTCGTGGCGCTGTTCCTGCTGGTGCACTTCGTGCTGGCGACGCTGGTCCTGAAATTCACCCTGCGCCTGCCGCGGCAGGTGCACGCCAATGCCGTGAACCGGCTGCTCGGCGTCGCGCCGGGGCTGGTGAACGGCGCCATGTACGCCATCGTCGCCGCGGTGCTGCTGCTGACGCTGCCCTTGGGCGCGCGGATCAACACCTGGGCGCACGAAAGCGAGCTGGCCGGCCGCTTCTCCGCCCCGGCCGAATGGGTGGAGGTGCGGCTCGGTCCCGTGTTCGACCCGGCCGTGCAAAAGCTCGCCGAGATGCTCACGGTGCAGCCCGAGTCGCGCGAGACCATCGCGCTGCCGTTCCGCGTGAAGAAGGCCGAGCCGCGGCCGGACCTGGAGTCGCAGATGCTGGAGCTGGTCAACGCGGAACGCCGCGCCGCCGGCCTCAAGCCGGTGAAGGCGGACCCGGTCATGACGCAGGTAGCGCGCGCGCACAGCCGCGACATGTTCGCGCGCGGCTACTTCTCGCACTTCACGCCCGAGGGCAAGGACCTCGGCGACCGCCTGCAGCAGGCGCGCATCGGCTATCTGAGCGCGGGAGAGAACCTGGCGCTGGCACCCACGCTCCCGATCGCGCACAAGGGGCTGATGCGCTCGCCCGGGCACCGCGCCAACATCCTGCGGCCGCAGTTCGGCCGCCTGGGCATCGGCGTCCTGGACGGCGGCCGGCACGGCCTGATGGTGACGCAGGCCTTCCGCAACTGACATGAAGGACCTCGAAGCCCTCGCCCCGACGCCGGCGGACCCGCGCGAGGCGGCGGAGTCCGCCGGGCTGGTCTACGTCAGCGACGAGGACAAGGGCATCCGCCGCGAGCGCAAGGGCGAGGTGTTCGTCTACTTCAAGCCCAACGGCGACCCGGTCACCGACGAGTCGACGCTGGAACGCATCCGCAAGCTGGCGATCCCGCCGGCCTACGTGGACGTCTGGATCTGCCCCAAGGCCAACGGCCACCTGCAGGCCACCGGCCGGGACGCGCGCGGGCGCAAGCAGTACCGCTACCACCCGCAGTTCCGCGAGGTGCGCGAGAGCACCAAGTACGAACACATGCTGGAGTTCGCGCGCGCCCTGCCTGCGATTCGCTCGAAACTGGCCGAGCACATGGCGCTGCGCGGACTGCCGCGCGAGAAGGTGCTGGCCACCGTGGTGCACCTGCTGGAGACGACGCTGATCCGCATCGGCAACGACGACTACGCGCGGGACAACAAGAGCTACGGGCTCACCACGCTGCGCAACCCGCACGTGAAGGTGGACGGTTCGGAGCTGCGCTTCCAGTTCAAGGGCAAGAGCGGCAAGACCTGGCGGCTGCAGGTGAAGGACCGGCGCATCGCCAGGATCGTGCGTGCCTGCCAGGACCTGCCGGGGCAGCGGCTGTTCCAGTACAAGGACGAGAACGGCGAGATCCGCGAGGTGACTTCGGCGGACGTGAATGCCTACCTGAGGGAGGTCACCGGGGCCGACATCACCGCCAAGGACTTCCGCACCTGGGCCGGCACGGTGATGGCGGCGCTGGCGCTGCAGGAGTTCGAGGCCTTCGACACCAAGGCGACGCAGAAGAAGAACCTGAAGGCGGCGATCGAGCGCGTGGCTTCGCGCCTGGGCAACACGCCCACCATCTGCCGCAAGTGCTACATCCACCCGGAGGTGCTCAATGCGTATGCGGAGGGGCAGCTGCTGCTGCAGGTGAAGAAGCAAGTGGAGGAGGAACTGCGCGAGGACCTCGCGCAGCTGCGGCCCGAGGAAGCGGCGGTGCTGGCGATGCTGGAGGCGCGGCTGGCGCGGACGCTGGAGGGGTCGTTGCAGGCGAGCCTGGCGGCGGTGGGGAAGAAGAAAGGGAAGAAGTAGGCGTGCCCGGTGTCGCGGTTCGGCGCAGCGCCG
>DASWUI010000669.1:0-2110 GCA_036401715.1 Ramlibacter sp.
CACGGCCACGGCGCGACGGAGGGTTTCCAGCGGCCGCGGCAGGAGCCGCGGGGAGCGAAACCTATAATCAAAGGTTCAGCTGGACCCCCCATGAGCACTCCCAAATTCTCCGTCGCCGACATCCGCCAGACCTTCCTGGACTTCTTCAAGGACCGGGGGCATACGGTGGTGGCGTCCAGCCCGCTCGTGCCGGGCAACGACCCGACGCTGATGTTCACCAATTCGGGCATGGTGCAGTTCAAGGACGTGTTCCTCGGCACCGACAAGCGCCCGTACGTGCGCGCGGCCTCCGTGCAGGCCTGCCTGCGCGCCGGCGGCAAGCACAACGACCTGGAGAACGTGGGCTACACGGCGCGGCACCACACCTTCTTCGAGATGCTGGGCAACTGGTCCTTCGGCGACTACTTCAAGCGCGAGTCGCTCAAGTGGGGCTGGGAACTGCTGACCGAGGTGTACAAGCTGCCGGCCGAGCGCCTGTGGGCCACCGTCTACATCGACGACGACGAGGCCTACGACATCTGGACGAAGGAAATCGGCCTGCCGCCCGAGCGCGTGGTGCGCATCGGCGACAACAAGGGCGCCAAGTACGCCAGCGACAACTTCTGGATGATGGCCGACACCGGCCCCTGCGGGCCCTGCTCGGAGATCTTCTACGACCACGGCCCGCACATCGCCGGCGGCCCCCCGGGCAGCCCCGACCAGGACGGCGACCGCTACATCGAGATCTGGAACCACGTGTTCATGCAGTTCGACATGCAGCCGGACGGCTCGCTGCGCCCGCTGCCCGCGCCCTGCGTGGACACCGGCATGGGCCTGGAGCGGCTGGCCGCGATCCTGCAGCACGTGCACAGCAACTACGAGATCGACATCTTCGATGCGCTGATCGTGGCCGCCGCGCGCGAGACGAAGACGCAGGACCTGACGAATCCGTCGCTGCGCGTGATCGCCGACCACATCCGCGCCACCTCCTTCCTGGTGGCCGACGGCGTGATCCCGTCCAACGAGGGTCGCGGCTACGTGCAGCGCCGCATCATCCGCCGCGCGATCCGCCACGGCTACAAGCTGGGGCAGAAGAAGCCCTTCTTCCACAAGCTGGTGCCCGACCTGGTGAAGATGATGGGCGAGGCCTATCCGCACCTGGCCCAGGCGCAGCAGCGCGTGATGGACGTGCTGAAGGCCGAGGAAGAGCGCTTCTACGAGACGCTGGAAAACGGCATGGAGATCCTGGACGCGGCGCTGGCCGGCGGCCAGCAGGTGCTGCCGGGCGAGGTCGCGTTCAAGCTGCACGACACCTACGGCTTCCCGCTGGACCTGTCGGCCGACGTCTGCCGCGAGCGCGGCGTGAGCGTGGACGAGGCCGGCTTCAACGCCGCCATGGAAAAGCAGAAGGCGGCGGGCCGCGCGGCCGGCAAGTTCAAGATGGACCGGGTGCTGGATTACGCGGGCGCCATCAACAGGTTCGTCGGCTACGAGAAGCTGGAGGAGTCCGCGAAGATCGTGGCGATCTACGTCGACGGCACGCCCTCGGCCGCGCTCAGGAGCGGGCAGGAGGGCATCGTGGTGCTCGACACCACGCCGTTCTACGCGGAAAGCGGCGGGCAGGTCGGCGACGAGGGGGTGCTGGAAAGCGGCTCGGCGAGCTTCCTGGTGCAGGACACGCAGAAGATCAAGGCCGACGTGTTCGGCCACCACGGGCGCCTCGCGCACGGCACGCTCAACGTGGGCGACCACGTCACCGCCAAGGTGGACATGAAGCGGCGCGCGGCGACCATGCGCAACCACTCCGTGACCCACCTGATGCACAAGGCCCTGCGCGAGGTGCTGGGCGCGCACGTGCAGCAGAAGGGCTCGCTGGTCGATTCGGAGAAGACCCGCTTCGACTTCACCCACAACGCGCCGGTCACGCAGGAGCAGATCCGCGAGATCGAAGCGCGCGTGAACGCCGAGATCCTGGAGAACCACGCCACGCAGGCGCGCATGATGGACATCGATGCGGCCAAGGCCACCGGCGCCATGATGCTGTTCGGCGAGAAGTACGGCGAGACCGTGCGCGTGCTGGACATCGGCAGCAGCCGCGAGCTGTGCGGCGGCACCCATGTGCAGCGCACCG
>DASWUI010000670.1:0-3473 GCA_036401715.1 Ramlibacter sp.
CGCGGGGATGACGGAGGGTTCCCGCCTGCGCGGGGATGACGGAGGGTTCCCGCCTGCGCGGGGATGACGGGGAGGGGTTCCGGCCTGCGCGGGATGGCGGCTCAATCGGGATCGATCTTCAGCACCCGCTGGATCACGTCCCCTCCGAAGCCGCGCGCCGCGAGGAAGCGCGCCTGCTTCGCCCGTTCCGCCGCGTCGCGCGGCGGCTCGCCGAACTTCCTGCGCCACACCTCGCGCGCGCGCTCGAGCTCGCTGCCCCGCAGGCTCGCGACGGCCAGGGCGACCCGCTCCGGGTCCAGCCCCTTGGCCTGCAGCTCCTGCTTGATGCGCCCCGCGCCCAGCCGTCCCGCGCGCCGGTGCACCACCGAATCCACCACGCGCTGTTCGTCGATGAACCCGCGCGCCTGCAGGTCGTCCAGCGCCTGCTTCAGCTGGCCCGGCTCCTCCTCGTGCGCAGCGAGCTTGCGTTCCAGTTCGCGGCGGGAGTGCTCGCGGGCCGCCAGCAGCTTCAGCGCGCGGCCCTTGAGCGAGATCCGGCCGAAGGCCATGCGCGCGGCAATCCCTATTCGGCTTCCGCCACGTCCGCGGGCAGCAGCGGGATGCCCAGCGCGTCGCGCACCTTGTTCTCGATCTCGCGGGCGAGCTCGGGGTTCTCGCGCAGGAACTCGCGGGCGTTGTCGCGACCCTGGCCGATCTTCTCGCCGTTGTAGGCGTACCAGGCACCCGACTTCTCCAGCACCTGGTTGGCCACCCCCATGTCGATGATCTCGCCTTCGCGGCTGATGCCCTCGCCGAACAGGATGTCGAACTCCGCCGTCTTGAACGGGGGCGAGACCTTGTTCTTCACGACCTTGACCTTGGTCTCGTTGCCGATCGCTTCCTCGCCCTTCTTGATGGTGCCGGTGCGGCGGATGTCCAGGCGCACGGAGGCGTAGAACTTCAGCGCGTTGCCGCCGGTGGTGGTCTCGGGGCTGCCGAACATCACGCCGATCTTCATGCGGATCTGGTTGATGAAGATGACCATGCAGTTGGTCTTCTTGATCGTGGCGGTCAGCTTGCGCAGCGCCTGGCTCATCAGGCGGGCCTGCAGGCCGGGCAGCGAGTCGCCCATCTCGCCTTCGATTTCCGCCTTGGGCACCAGGGCCGCCACCGAGTCGATGACGATCAGGTCGACGGCACCGGAGCGCACCAGGCTGTCGACGATCTCCAGGGCCTGCTCGCCCGTGTCGGGCTGGGAGATCAGCAGGTCGGAGACGTTCACGCCGAGCTTCTGCGCGTACTGGATGTCCAGCGCGTGCTCGGCGTCGACGAAGGCGCACTGGCCGGCCTGGCGCTGCATCTCGGCGATGACCTGCAGGGTCAGCGTGGTCTTGCCGGACGATTCCGGGCCGTAGATCTCGATGACGCGGCCGCGC
The DNA here is from genome assembly GCA_036401715.1 of Ramlibacter sp. Lineage (GTDB taxonomy): Bacteria > Pseudomonadota > Gammaproteobacteria > Burkholderiales > Burkholderiaceae_C > Ramlibacter. The sequence continues at coordinate 1,416 of DASWUI010000670.1, forward strand.
GGCAGGCCGCCGACGCCCAGGGCGATGTCCAGGCCCAGCGAGCCGGTGGAGACGACCTGGATGTCCTCGATCTTCTCGCCTTCGCCCAGGCGCATGATCGTGCCCTTGCCGAACTGCTTCTCGATCTGGGCCAGCGCCGCCTGCAGGGCCTTGGCCTTTTCGCTGTCGGCCGCGGCGATCTTGGTTCCTTTGACTTGAGCGTCCATCAGTTTCTCCTTGCGCATTCGGTTCCGTGGGTTGGTTGTGGCGGGCATCCGGCTGGATTCAAGTACAGGCTGGATGCATGGCCAGTAATGTAACGAGCGAGATGCCGCGCGGACAACAGATTTTTTGGTCAGTTTGCCTTACGATGGCGGCATGACCACGGCAGAGGACGGCTGGCGCCTCACCCACCTGGGCCGCCTGCTCGGGCACGCCATGCGGCGCTTCGACGAGCGCGTGCTGCACCTGATGGCCCACAACATCGACGTGCCGCTGGCGCTGTCCAACCTGGCGGCGCGCGCGCAGATCAGCGCCGCCCACATCCACATCACCCGGCACCTGGAGCTGCAGGGCACGCGGCTGACGGACCTGGCGCAGAAGGCCGGCATGAGCAAGCAGGCCATGGGCGACCTGGTGGACCAGTGCGAGGCCTGGGGCCTGGTCACCCGCGAGGCCGACCCGCGCGATGCGCGGGCGCGGCTGGTGCGCTTCACCGCCACCGGCCTGCTGTGGCTGCACGCCTTCCGCGAGGCGGTGGCGCAGGCGGAAAAGGAGTTCCGCGCCGAGGTGGGGCCGGACGTGGCCACGGTCGTGAAGATCGGGCTGGAAGCCTACGCCGGCGGTTCCGGCTGATCTGGGTCAGTTGGGCGCGAAGCGGCGCCCCTAGAATTTCCATCCAAAGCGCCCGGGGACCAGAGAGGCGTCCACACCAGGAGACAAGCATGCGGATCCTCATCGCCGAAGACGACCAGGTCCTGGCCGACGGCCTGCTGCGCAGCCTGCGCGCGTCCGGCGCCGCCGTGGACCACGTGGCCAGCGGCACCGAAGCCGACGCCGCGCTGATGACGAACAACGAGTTCGACCTCCTGATCCTGGACCTGGGCCTGCCCCGGATGCACGGGCTGGAAGTGCTGCGCAAGCTGCGCGCGCGGGGAACCTCCATGCCGGTGCTGATCCTCACGGCCGCCGACGCCATCGAGGAGCGGGTCAAGGGCCTGGACCTGGGCGCCGACGACTACATGGCCAAGCCCTTCGCGCTGTCCGAGCTGGAAGCGCGGGTGCGCGCGCTCACGCGCCGCGGCATGGGCGGCACCAGCAGCACCATCAAGCACGGCCCGCTGGTGTACGACCAGGCGGGGCGCGTCGCCACCATCGACGGCAAGATGGTCGAACTGTCCGCCCGCGAGCTGGGGTTGCTGGAGGTGCTGCTGCAGCGCGCCGGCCGCCTGGTGAGCAAGGACCAGCTCGTGGAGCGCCTGTGCGAGTGGGGCGAGGAAGTGAGCAACAACGCCATCGAGGTCTACATCCACCGCCTGCGCAAGAAGATCGAGAAGGGCCCGATCCGCATTGCCACGGTGCGCGGGCTCGGCTACTGTCTGGAAAAGATCCCCGGCTGATCGCCGTCATTCCCGCGCAGGCGGGAACCCAAAGCGTCGAAGGAATTCGGACGCCTTGGATCCCCGCCTGCGCGGGGATGACGAGAAGCGTCCGGGCCCTTCCGCGCATGACCAACCGATGAAGCTTTTCCAGCGCGAGCAGCGCTCGCTGTTCGGCGAGATCCTGGACTGGATGCTCACGCCGCTGCTGCTGCTGTGGCCGGTCAGCCTGGCGCTGACCTGGCTGGTGGCGCAGAGCATCGCCGGCAAGCCCTTCGACCGCGCGCTCGAATACAACGTGCAGGCGCTGGCGCAGCTGGTGCACGTGGGCACGCAGCGGGCCACCTTCAACCTGCCGCAGCCGGCGCGCGAGAGCCTGCGCGCCGACGATTCCGACCAGGTCTACTCCCAGGTGCTCGGCCCGCGCGGCGAGCTGCTCTCCGGCGAGCGCGACTTCCCGCTGCCGCCGGAGGACGAGAAG
>DASWUI010000671.1:0-12107 GCA_036401715.1 Ramlibacter sp.
GCCGCGGCGGAGCCGCAGGTGCAGCTGCTGCGGCCGCGCAGCGACGGGAAGGACGACCGGTACCAGGAGACGATGTTCTGAGGGGGTGGGTGTTGGGGCGCGCCTGCTGTTGCGGTTCGCCTGCGGGCTCACCACAACCTACGGGGCTACGGCGGCTGGACGGGTCCTGTAGGGCGTGGTGAGCGGCGAACCCCGAACCGCACCGCCGGGCCTACCGCAAGCGCGCCGGCCCCAGCATCCCCTCGCTCAAGCCGAACTCCGCGATCCGCCCCGGCAGCGGCAGCCCGCGCGCCCGCGCGGCGCATGCCTCGCCCATCGCCGGCGAGGTCTGGATCCCATAGCCGCCTTGCGCGGCCAGCCAGAAGAAGCCCGGCGCCGCCGGATCGAAGCCGCCCACCAGGTCACCATCGGCCACGAAGGAGCGCAGCCCGGCCCACGTGCGCGCGGGCCGGCGGATCTCCAGGGTCGTCATCTTCTGGATGCGGTCGATGGCCAGCGCGATGTCGAGTTCCTCCGGCTGCACGTCCTGCGGCGGCACGGGGTCGGCGTTGGCGGGCGAACCCAGCAGCATGCCCGCGTCCTGCTTCACGTACCAGGTCTCGTCCGCGCTGATCAGGCAGGGCCACGGGCGCGGATCCACGCCGGCCGGCGGCGCGAAGGTGAAGGCGGAGCGGCGCTTGGGCTGCAGCCCGATGGCGGGCACGCCGGCCAGCGCGGCGACCGCGTCGCACCAGGCTCCGGCGGCATTGATCACCACCGGCGCGCGCCAGGTGCCCGCCGGCGTGGCGACTTCCCAGTCGCCGGCGATCCGCTGGATGGCCGTGACCTCCGCGGCGCACACCACGCTGCCGCCCGCGCGCCGCAGGCCGCGCAGGTAGCCCTGGTGGATGGCGTGCACGTCCATGTCGTTCGCGTCGGGTTCCAGCACCGCACCGAGCAGGCGGTCGGGCCGCAGCACCGGCACGAGCTCCCGGGCCTCGCCGGGCGTGAGCCGTCGCGCGTGGGGCGTCATCGACCGCAGCAGGTCCCAGTGCGCCTGCAGCAGGTCTTCCTGCTGCGGGCCGGCCACGAGCAGGCAGCCGCGCGGCCCGAGCACCGGCAGTTCCGCGAAGCCGGGCGGCGGCGCGTCGAGGAAGGCGCGGCTCGCGCGCGTGAGGGCGCGCACCTGCGGGGTGCCGTAGCTTTCGAGGAAGAGGGCGGCGGAGCGCCCCGTGGAGTGGTAGCCGGGCTGCGCCTCGCGCTCCAGCAACACCACGCGCGCGTGCGGCGCGAGGAAGTAGCCCACCGAAGAACCGGCGATGCCGCCGCCGATGATCACGAAGTCCGCATGCCGGGCCATGGTGCGGATTCTAGGGACGGTGACGGCCCGCCGCCCGCGGCCCGCCAGCCCCGCGGAGCGGGGGATCCGGCGCGTCCGGGGGAAAGCGGTCGCCGGCCGCTTTCCCTTTGCTGGCGATCACCAGTAGCGGCGGTCGTCCGGCCAGCGGTCGCGCGTGTTGGCCACGCCGTCGCCGTCGCGGTCCCAGGCGCGGCCGGAGTAGCTGTACGTGCCGTAGGTCGTGCCATAGGTGGTGCCATAGGTGGTGCCGTAGATCGGCCGGCCCCACTGGTCATAGCCGGTGATGCCGTAGCTGCCCGTGTTCGGCTGCACCAGCACGTGGCGGCCGTACTGGTCGATCATGACCTGGCGGCCATACTGGTCGACGTACACCTGGCCGCCATAGGTGGTGCCGCCGTACACGTTGTTGCCGTACACGTTGGCGCCGTAGGTGCCGTAGCCCTGCGTGCCCGCCACCACCGCCGGGATGCCGGTGCTGTAGGTCGGGTAGGTGGGCGTGCCGAAGCCGAACAGGCTGCCGATGACGGTGCCGATGTCCTGCGCAGAGGCCGCCCCGCCGACGGCGAGCGCGCCCGCCGCCACGGCCGAGAGGATGGACTTCTTCATGGTGCTGATCTCCTGTGGGTGCGAAGCGTCGCTCCGCGTAGCACCATTGCACCGTGCAGGCATCACCCGGCGCTATAGGTGCCCGGCTTTGAAGGAGTGCGTCCAGCGCGACCATGGGCGTAGGCGCCGCCTGCTCAGCAGCCGACGGGCATGAAAAAAGGCCCCGAAGGGCCTTTTTGGCGCGTGAACGATTACAGCGTGTCGATGAAGCTGCGCAGCTTGTCCGAACGCGACGGGTGCTTGAGCTTGCGCAGCGCCTTGGCCTCGATCTGGCGGATCCGCTCGCGGGTGACGTCAAACTGCTTGCCGACTTCCTCCAGCGTGTGGTCCGTGCTCATCTCGAGGCCGAAGCGCATGCGCAGCACCTTGGCCTCGCGCGGCGTGAGCGAATCGAGGATGTCCTTCACCACGTCGCGCAGGCCCGCCTGCATGGCGGCTTCGATCGGCGCGGTGTTGCCGGTGTCCTCGATGAAATCGCCCAGGTGGGAATCGTCGTCGTCCCCGATCGGCGTCTCCATGGAGATCGGCTCCTTGGCGATCTTCATGATCTTGCGGATCTTGTCTTCCGGGATCTCCATCTTGGCCGCCAGGATGCTGGCGTCCGGCTCGAAACCGAACTCCTGCAGGTGCTGGCGCGAGATGCGGTTCATCTTGTTGATGGTCTCGATCATGTGCACCGGGATGCGGATCGTGCGGGCCTGGTCCGCGATCGAGCGCGTGATCGCCTGGCGGATCCACCACGTGGCATAGGTCGAGAACTTGTAGCCGCGGCGGTACTCGAACTTGTCCACCGCCTTCATCAGGCCGATGTTGCCTTCCTGGATCAGGTCCAGGAACTGCAGGCCGCGGTTGGTGTACTTCTTGGCGATGGAGATCACCAGGCGCAGGTTGGCCTCGATCATCTCCTTCTTGGCCTCGCGCGACGAGGCCTCGCCCTCGTTCATGCGGCGGTTGATTTCCTTCAGTTCGTGCAGCGGCACCACCACCTGCGACTGCAGGTCGGTCAGCTTCTGCTGCAGTTCCTGGATGGCGGGCACGTTGCGCGCGATGATCACGCTCCAGGGCTTGCCGGCCGCGGCCTGCTTCTCCACCCAGCGCAGGTTCAGCAGGTTGGGCGGGAATTCCTTGATGAAGGTTTCCTGAGGCATGCCGCACTTGTCCACGATGATGCGGCGCAGCTCGCGTTCCTTCTTGCGCACGTCGTCCACCTGGCCGCGCACCATGTCGCACAGCTTCTCGATGGTCTTGGCCGTGAAGCGGATGGTCATCAGCTCCTCGGACAGCGCGTGCTGGGCCTTCGTGTACGCGGGCGTGCCCCAGCCTTCCTTGTCGTAGGCCTTGTGCACCTTCTCGAACAGGCTGGCGATGCGGTCGAAGCGCTCCAGCGCCTGCGCCTTGAGCTCCTCCAGCTTCTTGGTCAGGGCCTTGGAGCCGCCGGAGCCGTCGTCGTCGTCGTCGGCGTCGAACTCGTCGAAGTCCTCTTCCGCCACGTAGTCGTCGGCCTCGTTCGGGTTGGAGAAGCCGTCCACCACCGTGGAAATGACGATCTTGCCTTCGCGGATGTCCGCGGCCATGCGCAGGATCTCGGCGATGGTGGCGGGGGAGGCGGAGATCGCCTCCATCATGGCCATCAGGCCGCCTTCGATGCGCTTGGCGATCTCGATCTCGCCCTCGCGCGTGAGCAGTTCCACCGTGCCCATCTCGCGCATGTACATGCGCACCGGGTCGGTGGTGCGGCCGAATTCGCTGTCCACCGTGGACAGGGCGGCTTCGGCTTCCTCTTCGGCTTCTTCCTCGGTCGCGGCGGTCGGGCCGGTGTTCGTCAGCAGCAGCGTCTCGGCGTCCGGCGTCTGCTCGTACACGGCCACGCCCATGTCGTTGAGCATGGACACCACGACTTCCAGCGTCTCGGCGTCGACCAGCTTCTCGGGCAGGTGGTCGGTGATCTCCGCGTGCGTCAGGTAGCCGCGCGTCTTGCCCAGCTTGATCAGGCTCTTCAGGCGCTGGCGGCGCTTGAGCATTTCCTCTTCGGTCAGGATCGTCTCGTCCAGGCCGAATTCCTTCATCAGGGCGCGTTCCTTCGCCTTGCTGATCTTCATGCGCAGCGGCTTGGCCTTCTCGGCAACCGCGGCGACTTCCTCGACCACCGGCTCGCTGTCCTCGAACTCCGCGTCCACGTCCGCCAGGTCGACGTCCTCGTCGGCCTTCGCCGGTTCGGCCGCCTTCGGCTTGCGGCCCCGCTTGGCGCCCGTGGTGGCCTTGGGCGGCGTGTCGACCTCGGCGCTCGCCTTGGGCGGGCGGCCGGGTTTCTTCTTCACGGCCTCATCGGCGACAGCGGCGCCCTTGGCGGGCTTCTTCGCTTCTTCCTTGGCGGCGGGCTTGGCGGGGGACTTCGTGGGCACGTTCTTGGCTGCTTTCGTGGCCGGCTTGCCGTTGGTCTTGACGACCTTCAGCTGGGCCTTGGCGGAGGTTTGGGATGAGGATTGGAGTGGCTTTCGGTCGGCAGGTTTCGCAGCGGTGGACGGCTTCGCGGACTTTTGAACGGGCATACGACCTCTGAACAGGACAGCAGGAACAAAAATGCGCCACGACGACCCGGCGCGGGTGAAGGAAGGCCGACCTGGGCCTTCAGGGGCAAGATGGGTGGGCGAACATTTGGTGTGCAGTCCTTGCGGTGATGTGGCCTGGTGCCCGCTTGGGGCGCCGCGCGATGCGCGCGGAGGGCCGGTCCGGAGGTGCTGCTGTCGCTCTTGCCGCTAGCAAACCCTACATTATACCGTTGACCGGGGAATTCAAGCCTGCGCGCCCGGTTTTTGGCTTTCCTGCAACTCGCGCTGCCTTCGGCTGAGCTCGTAAAGGCGCTCGACCCGGCCCGGTTCCGAGGCGGGAAGCCTGCCCACCCTCTGGATTTCCTCGGCGACCGCGTCCAGGTGGATCTGGGTGATCGCCCGGCGCAAGTCCCGCTCGCCGATCTCCTCCACGTCGTGGGCCCGGCCGCTCGGCTGCATTTCGTCCAGGGCATTGAGGCGGCCGGCGAGCTCGGAGAACGGCTGGCCTTCCATCCCCAGCTGCAGCACCGCCCAGGGCTCGCCCCCGTGCTCGTGGTAGCGGGTGTCGATCCAGGAGAACAGGTCGCCGTGCGGGGACTCCAGCTCGCACAGCAGGTGGTGGTCGTCGTTGGTCAGCAGGTCCCAGGCCTGCGAGTTGCGCAGCACGGCGCGGGCGATGTGTTCCGCCATCGCGATGGTCTTGGGCTTGATCGCGTGCCGCCGGCCCGCACCGTAGGCGCGCTGCTTGTAGGGCGCCTCCGCGTCCTTGCGGCGCTTCTGGGCCGGCCGGCCCTCGGGCCGGGCCAGGCCCCAAAGCTCCATCAGGTCGTGTTCCCCCAGCTGGGCGCGTTCGGCGATCACGCCCAGCAGCTGCTTGCGCAGGGCGCCCTCCGGGAGCTGCTTCCACAGCGGCCCGGCGTTGCTGACCATCTTGGAGCGGCCTTCCACCGTGCCCAGGTCGCAGCCCTCGGCGGCGGAATCGACCAGGAACTCGCTCAGGGGCACCGCCTGCCGCACGAAGCGGGCGAAGGCTTCGTGCCCGTACTCCCGGATGTAGCTGTCCGGGTCGTGCTCCGCCGGCAGGAACAGGAACTTCACGCTGCGTACGTCGCTGGCATAGGGCAGGGCGCCGTCCAGCGCCTTGCGGGCGGCGCGGCGGCCGGCGGCGTCGCCGTCGAAGCTGAAGACCACGCTGTCGGTGAAGCGGAACAGCTTCTGCACGTGGTCGGCCATGCACGCGGTGCCCAGGGTGGCCACCGCATTGGGGAAACCGAGCTGCGCCAGGCCGATGACGTCCATGTAGCCCTCGGTCACCAGCACGAAGCCGTGCTCGCGCAACGCATTGCGCGCCTCCCACAGGCCATAGAGCTCGCGGCCCTTGCTGAAGACCGGCGTCTCCGGCGAGTTCAGGTACTTCGGCTTCTCGTCGCCCAGCACCCGGCCGCCGAAGCCGATGCACTCGCCCTTGACGTTGCGGATCGGGAACATCACCCGGTCGCGGAAGCGGTCGTAGCGCTTGCCGTCTTCCTCGTTGACGATCACCAGCCCGCTTTCGGCCAGCAGCGGGTCGTCGTAGTTCGGGAAAACGCTGGCCAGGGTGCGCCAGCCTTCGGGGGCGTAGCCCAGGCCGAACTGCTTCGCGATCTCGCCCGAGACGCCGCGCTTCCTGAAGTACTCGATGGCGCGCGGCGAGTTCTTCAGGTGCTTGCGGTAGGCGGCGCCCGCCTTCTCCAGCACGTCGGTGAGCGTGGCCTGCTTCTGCTTCTGTTCGGCCTGGCGGGCGCGCTCGGCCGGCGAGATGTCCTCCTCGGGCACCTGCATGCCGTACTGGCCGGCGAGGTCCTTCACCGCCTCCACGAAGTTCATGCCGGCGTAATCCATCAGGAAGCCGATCGCATTGCCGTTCTTGCCGCAACCGAAGCAGTGGAAGAACTGCTTGGAGGGGCTGACGGTGAAGGACGGCGTCTTCTCGCCGTGGAAGGGACACAGCCCCGAAAAGTTCGCCCCGGTCTTCTTCAGCTGGACGTAGCGGCCGACGATTTCGACCACGTCGGCGCGGGCAAGCAGTTCCTGGATGAAGTTCTGGGGGATGGCCACGATCCCGGGTATTCTGCACCGCCCCGAAACCGACTACGCTTTGCCCACAACAGCCAGGAGACCGGCCATGGCCAGCATCTTCGACCAGGACCTGCCGCGCAACGCGGCGAACTTCACCCCGATTTCCCCGCTTTCCTTCATCGAACGCGCCGCCGACGTCTACCCGCAGCGCACCGCGGTCATCCACGGCGCGCTGCGCCGCGACTGGCTGCAGACCTACGAGCGTTGCCGGCGGCTGGCCAGCGCCCTGCAGCGCGCCGGGCTGGGCAAGGGCGACACGGTGGCGGTGATGCTGCCCAACACCCCGCCCATGGTGGAGGCGCACTTCGGCATCCCGATGGCCGGCGCGGTGCTGAACACCCTCAACACGCGGCTGGACCCCGAAGCCGTGGCCTTCATGCTGGAGCACGGCGAGGCCAGGGCGGTGATCGTGGACCCGGAGTTCGCGCCGGTGATGCGCAAGGCCATCGCGCTGCGCAAGGAAGCGAAGCCGCTGCTGGTGATCGATGCCGAGGACGCGCTCTTCACGGGCGACGCCCGGCGCATCGGCAGCACCACCTACGAGGACTTCCTCGCCAGCGGGGACCCGGCGTTCGCGTGGGAACTGCCCGGTGACGAGTGGGACGCGATCGCGCTGAACTACACCAGCGGCACGACGGGCAACCCCAAGGGCGTGGTCTACCACCACCGCGGCGCGGCGATCAACGCCATCTCCAACATCCTCGAGTGGGACCTGCCCAAGCACCCGGTGTACCTGTGGACGCTGCCCATGTTCCACTGCAACGGCTGGTGCTTCCCCTGGACCGTCGCGGCCCGCGCCGGCGTCAACGTGTGCCTGCGCCGCGTGGAGGCGAGGGCGATGGCCGACGCGATCCGCGAACACGGCGTCACCCACTACTGCGGCGCGCCCATCGTGCACGGCATGCTGGTGAACGCGCCCGAGGAGCTGAAAAAGGGGCTGCCCCAGGGCGTGAAGGCGATGGTGGCCGGCGCGGCGCCGCCGGCGTCGCTGATCGAGGGCCTGGAAAAGCTGGGTTTCGACCTGACGCACGTGTACGGCCTCACCGAGGTCTACGGCCCGGCGACCGCCTGCGCCAAGCACGATTCCTGGGACGCGCTGGACATCGGCGAGCGCGCGCGCCTGAACGCGCGCCAGGGTGTGCGCTACCACCTGCAGCGCAGCGCGCAGGTGCTCGACCCGCAGACGATGCGGCCCGTGCCCTGGGACGGGGAGACCATGGGCGAGATCATGTTCCGCGGCAACATCACCATGAAGGGCTACCTGAAGAACCCGAAGGCGACGCAGGAGGCGTTTGCCGGCGGCTGGTACCACACGGGCGACCTGGCGGTGCAGTACCCGGACGGCTACATCAAGATCAAGGACCGCAGCAAGGACATCATCATCTCGGGCGGCGAGAACATCTCCTCGATCGAGGTGGAGGACGTGCTGTACCGCCATCCGGACGTGCTGGCCGCGGCCGTGGTGGCCAAGCCGGACCCGAAGTGGGGCGAAACGCCCTGCGCCTTCGTGGAGCTGAAGGCGGGCGCCACCCTCACGCCCGAGGACGTGGTGGCGCACTGCAAGAAGCACCTGGCGGGCTTCAAGGTGCCGCGCGCGGTGGTGTTCGGCGAGCTGCCGAAGACATCGACCGGCAAGATCCAGAAGTTCGAGCTGCGCAAGAAGGCGGGATCGGCGAGCGCGATCGACGTGTGATCCCGTCGTCTCCGCGCAGGCGGGGACCCAAGGCATTGAAAAGGCGGCCGGCGGGCCGCTTTCTCCCGGAAGCCTTGGGTTCCCGCCTCCGCGGGAATGACGAAGGATCAGGTCTTCATCGCCAGCCCCAGCCGCTCGATCATCGCCTTCTCCTTGACGTACTGCTCGCGGATGAACTTCTCGTAGTCGGCGCTGTTCATGTAGATCACCGACTGGTCGTACTTCTCGAACGTGGCCAGCACCGCCGGGTCTTCCAGCGTCTTGCGGAAGGCGTCGTGCAGGCGGCGCGTGACGGCGGGGTCCATGCCCTTCGGCCCGCCGATGCCGAAAGGCGATTCCGAGATCGTGTCGTAGCCGAGCTCGTTGAGCGTGGGTACGTTCGCCCACTTTTTCGTGCGCTTGGACCCATAGGTGGCCAGCAGGCGCGCGGTGCCGCCGTCCACGTGGCCCGACCAGCCGGTGGAGTCGCTGTGCGCCATGGTGTGGCCGCCCAGCATGGCCTGCATGCCGTCGGCGAAACCCTTGAAGGGGACGTGCTGCAGCTTGATGCCGGCCTTGTCGGCGAACTCCTCGACCGCCAGGTGCGGCGTGGTGCCCTGACCGGGCGAGCCGTAGGTGAACTTGCCCGGGTTGGCCTTGGCGAACTCCACCAGGTCCTTGACCGACTTGATCGGCGAGTCGGCCTTCACCACCATGCCGAAGGTGTAGCCGGTCATGTTCAGGATGTAGGTGAAGTCCTTGAGCGGGTCGAACTGCATCTTCTGCATGTGCGGCAGCCGCGCCACGCCGATGGTCAGCTGCGACAGCGTGTAGCCGTCCGGCGGCGCCTTCACCAGCTCGTTGGGGCCGAGCATGCCGCTCGCGCCGGCCTTGTTCTCCACCACGATCTGCTGGCCCAGCGTCTTGCCGGCGCTCTCGCCGATGGCGCGCATGACGGCGTCGGTGGCACCGCCCGCCGGCCAGGGGCAGATCAGCTTGATGGGCCGGGCGGGGAAGGCCTGCCCGAAGGAGGGCATCGCCACGAGCGCGGGCGAGGCGAGGGCGGCACGCACGAGCTGGCGGCGCACGCGGTTCGGACTGGACATGGCGGGTCTCCTTGGTGGTGCGCCAATCTAGCCCAGGGCTTCGCCGCACCCATGAGGGAAAGCCTGTAACGCTGTCGCCTTGGTGCCTGCGGCTGGAGGCATACTCGGCCGCATGCGTGTGCTGAGCCCCGCCATGGCCTACGTGGCTGCCAATCCCGGCACCTTCACCCGCCGCGTGCTGAAGGGCTTCCAGTCGAACCAGGGCCTGCTGCTGGCCGGGGCGGTGGCCTATTACGCGCTGCTGTCGGTGGTGCCGCTGCTGATCCTGACGGTGATCGCGCTCACGCGCGTGCTGGACCCGCGGGAGTTGCTCACCACCCTGGCCGTGTACCTGGAATGGCTGATGCCGGGCCAGTCGCAGGCCATCGTCGCCGAACTCGCCAACTTCGTCGCGCACCAGGAGGTGATCGGCTGGGTGCTGCTGGCGACCATGCTGTTCTTCAGCTCGCTGGCGTTCACCGTGCTGGAAAAGGCGATGGCGGTGATCTTCCTGCACCGCTTCGCCATCAAGCGGCGCCGCTTCCTCGTCTCCGCGCTGCTGCCCTACTGCTACATCCTGTCGCTGGGCTTCGGGCTGCTGATCGTGACGCTGGTGGCCGGCAGCATCCAGGCGCTGGGGCAGAGCAACGTGCAGTTCCTCGGTCGCGAGTGGTCCCTGGAGGGGATCTCGGGCGTGCTGCTCTACCTGCTCGGACTGGTGGGGGAGATCTTCCTGCTCACGTCCGTGTACATGGTGATGCCGGTGGGGCGGTTGTCCTGGCGGCACGCGCTGCTCGGCGGGGTGACGGCGGCGCTGCTGTGGGAAGTCACGCGGCACCTGCTGGTCTGGTACTTCGCCACGCTCTCGCAGGTGAACGTGGTGTACGGCTCGCTGACGACGGCGATCGTCGTGCTCCTGAGCTTCGAGATCGCGGCGACGCTGCTGCTGCTGGGCGCGCAGGTGATCTCGGAGTACGAGCGGATCGAGCGGAAGGAAGAGGCGGCGGCGAAGGCGGCGTGAGGGCATGGATTGCGGGTCGAGCCCGCAATGACATGCCGTGTGCTTCGTGCGCCCCGCCCGTTCACTCGCCCATCACGACGCCTTCCCGCCGCGGATCCGCGCCGCCGAACCAGCCGGTCGCCGTGCGCTGGATCGCCTGCAGGCCGCTCGTCATGTCCTGCTCGCGCACCTCGTGCGCGCGCGACTGCAGTGCCTGCACCGCCGCGGGCGGGAAGCGCCGCTGCTCCAGCAAGGTCGGGCCGTTGTTGGAGCCGAAGTTGGGCAGGTTGATCGCCTGCTGCGCGTCCAGTCCCCAGTTCAGCACGCCGTACAGCGTCTTGGCCGTGTAGTGGATGATCAGCGCGCCGCCGGGGCTGCCGCCGCTCATCACGAGCTGGCCGGTGGCCTTGTCGAACACCAGCGTCGGCGCCATCGAGGAGCGCGGCCGCTTGCCGGGCTGCACGCGGTTGGCGATCGGGCGGCCCTGCGCATCGGCGGGCGCGAAGCTGAAGTCGGTCAGTTCGTTGTTCAGAAGGAAGCCGCGCACCATCTGGCGGGCACCGAACTGGTCCTCGATGGTGGTGGTCATCGCGATCGCGTTGCCGTAGGGGTCGACGATGCTGATGTGCGAGGTGCCGTACTCGACCTGCTCCTCGCTGGGGGCGTAGCGGCTGGCGCGCTGCCCCGGCGTGCCGGCCTGGGCGGTCTTCATGCTTTGCGGGCCGATCAGCCCGGCACGCGTGCGAAGGTAGGCGGGATCGAGCAGGCTCATCCAGCTGCCGCCGGGAGGCTGCACGAAGTCGGGATCGGCCAGGTACTGCCCGCGGTCGGCGAAGGCCAGGCGCGCGGCTTCGGTGTACAGGTGCAGCCAGTCGGCGGAGGGCAGGCCGTCCACCAGCGGCAGCGTGTCGGCGGTGGTGTTCGCGAGGATGCCGAGGATCTGGCCCACCGCGATCGCGCCGGAGCTGGGCGGCGGGAAGCCGCAGATGCGGTAGTCCTTCGCCCGCGCCCGGTAGTCGTGGCAGATCGGCGCGCGCTTCTTCGGCTGGTAGGCCGCGAGGTCGCCGACGGTCAGCTTGCCCGGGTTGGTGGGGTGCTTCTGCACCTTGTCGGCGATCGCCTGGGCGACGTCTCCGGCGTAGAACGCGCCCGAACCCTCGTTGGCGATGCGGCGCAGCACCGCCGCCAGTTCCGGATTGCGCAAGGTGCTGCCGACGGCCACCGGCTCGCCGTTGGGCTGGTAGAAGTAGGCCTTCGCGACCGGGTCCTTCTGCAGGTGCGCATCGCCCCTGGCCAGCGTGTTCAGGCGCGGGCTGACGCGGAAACCCTGCTCGGCGAGGCGGATCGCCGGCTGGAACAGCGCGGCCCAGGGCAGCCGGCCGTACTGCCGGTGCGCCAGCTCCAGCATCTTCACCGTGCCCGGCACGCCGACCGAGCGGCCGCCCACGACCGCTTCGGCAAAGGGCAGCGGCTTGCCGTCGGCGGCGAGGAACAGGCGCTCGTCGGCCGCGGCCGGTGCCGTCTCGCGCCCGTCGAAGGCTTCCACGTCGCGCCCGTTGAAGTGCAGCAGGAAGGCGCCGCCGCCGATGCCGCTGGACTGCGGCTCCACCAGCGTGAGCACCATCTGCACGGCGATCGCGGCGTCGACCGCGCTCCCACCGGCGCGCAGGATCTGTGCACCGGCTTGCGCCGCGAGCGGGTTGGCGGCCGCAACAGCATGGCGCTCGAACGACCAGCC
>DASWUI010000672.1:0-3949 GCA_036401715.1 Ramlibacter sp.
GGTACCGCTGGCTGTGCGAACGCGAGGGGCTGGAGCCGGTGGCGCATTACGCGGCGCTGGTGGAGCGCTACGCGGCGCCGCGGCTGCACCCGCCCTTCAACGAAGAAGCCCGCCGGAGGGCGGGCTTCAGCGCCGAGGAGCTCGCGTGGCTCGCCGGCGACGGCACGGCATGAACGCCGTGCCCTGCGGCATCAGCGCCGCGCGCCGGGGCCGCCCGGGCGGGCCGGGGGACGCACGCCGGGTGCGCGGCGCTCCGGCAGGTGGCGGAACATGATGCGCCCCTTGTTCAGGTCGTAGGGCGACAGCTCCAGCGTCACGTCGTCGCCGGCGATCACGCGGATGCGGTGCTTGCGCATCTTGCCGCCGCTGTAGGCCACCAGCGTGTGGCCGTTTTCCAGTACCACGCGGAAGCGGGAGTCCGGCAGGACTTCCTCGACGCGACCGCGCATTTCAATCAATTCCTCTTTGGCCATGGGACTCCCTTCGAGTCGCGCAGCACCTTGCTGGGCGTGGATACGCTGCCCGTGCCGGAGCGCGCGCCTTGGCGGCGGGCCGATGATCCGGGAGCAACAGGCCGGCCCTGGCGGGCCGGTGGGTGTGCAGACTTGGGGGTGGTCCTCGCGCGGAGGCCAGAGGTCTGCCTGGGGTGACGCCGTTCGGTGAACGGGAGAGCCCCTATTGTACCGGCGAATGCCCGGCGGCGCAGGACGGAGTGCGCGCCCCCTCAGGAGGCGGGGCCATCGTCGGTGGAGATCGCCATTCCGGTGCGGTACGGCTCCCGCAGCACCCCGTCGCTGGCCGCCACCGGCCGGATGTTCAGCCAGCGATGGGTGGGCGACACCTGGCCGAAGATCGACGCATATGCCGCATCGGCCGCGTCGCGCCCCGAGGCCAGCCGCACGAAGCCCATGGGGATGGCGGTGCCCGAAGGGTCGAAGATGTACCAGCGGCCGCCGACGTAGGCCTCGACGTAGGCATGGAAGTCGGTGGGGCCCAGCGCGGGGTCGGCCCCGTAGTCGAAGCCGGTGGTGAAGCGCGCCGGGATGTTCAGCGCCCGGCACAGGGCGATCATCAGGTGGGCGAAATCGCGGCACACGCCCTGGCGCTGGCGCAGCGTCTCGGCGGCGCTGGTGGTGCCGCTGGAACTGCCGGAGACGAAGGACACGTGGCGGCTCACCCACTCGCAGATCGCCTGCACCCGCCCGTACCCCTGCCACATGCCGCCGAACTGGCTCATGGCGAAGGCGTTCAGGATGTCCGACTCGCAGTAGCGGCTCGGGTACAGGTAGGGGAGCACCGCGCCCGGCAGGTTCGGGATCCAGGTCTCGGGAATGGCTTGCGGCTCCTCCTGCAAGGCCCGCACTTCGACCGTCGCCGAACAGCGCAGCACCAGCGGGCCGGCTCCGGCGCGCAGCCGCAGGAAGCGGCTGCCGGTGGCGGGGTCGGTGTACTCGTGGCAGGCGACCGGCTGGGAGACGGTCAGCAGCTCGCGCAGCACCTGCTGCCGCGGGGTGCGGGCGGGCTGCACGTTGAAGATGAAGTCGGCATCGGGCGCCTCGACCTGGTAGCCGAGTTCCACCTCGTAGGCGAGGCAGACGCGCGTTTCGGTGGGCATTGCCGCAGTGTAGGCGCCCCGGCCGCAAGCGGCCGTAGGCGCATGCCGTCACCGCACGCCGCGTCAGGCGCGCGCTTCCACCTTGCGGATGGTGCCCTGCGCGGCGGCGCACAGCCTGCGCTGCCCGCCGCTTTCGACGAACACGTCGCAGCGGCAGACGGCCTGGCTGCGGCCGCTGCCCACCACGGTGGCCACGGCCACCAGCCGTTCGCCGTCCCGCGCCGGACGCAGGTAGTTGATCTTCATCTCCGACGTGAGCACGGGCCCCAGCACCGAGCCGCCGGCATAGGTGAGCGCGTTGTCCGCCAGGTAGGCGAGCACGCCCCCGTGCACGAAGCCGTCCTGCTGCAGCAGTTCCGGCGCGAGCGGCAGCGCCAGTTCGGCGCTGCCCTCGCTCCAGGACTCCAGGCTCGCGCCCAGCATCCGGCTGAAGGGCTGCTGCGCCAGCACGCGCCGGCCGTAGGCCAGCAGGTCGCCGGCTTCCATGGTGTTCCCGGGGCTCACGGCGCCACCGCCTGCCACAGGGCCTGCTCCAGTGCCGCCGCATCCTTGCGCGGCACCACCGGCGGGTCGTCCCACAGCCACTGGCGCGAGAGCGCCACCAGCGGCGCGAACACGATCGCCACCCACACGCCGAAAGGCATCTCGCGCAGCTCGCCGTCGGCCATCTTGCGCTCCACCCAGGCGCGCAGCACGGCGATGCCTTCGGCGTTGGCCACCTTCCACTCGCCCGCGCCGCCCGCGAGCTCGCCGGTGCGCCGCAGGCGGTCGAGCAGCCGGGCGCGGGCCGGGTGCTGCACCACCCAGTCGATGGACGCCCGCACCATCCCCTTGACGCCGTTGCGCGCCGATGCGCGCCCGCTCACCGGCACCAGCAGCACGGCGTGGAAGTCCCGCAGCACGTCGGCATAGAGCGCGTCGGCGAGCTGCGCCTTGGTGGGGAAGTGGTGGTAGAGGCTGCCGTTGCTGACGCCGGCCTCGGCGCGCACCAGGTCCATGGAGGCGGCATCGAAGCCGCGCTCCAGGAACACCCGGGTCGCCGCCTCCAGCAGCCGCTCGCGCGTCGAAGTGGGGTCCATGCGCTGGAGTATCACTCCAGAGCAGCACTCCGGTCAAGCGATCCAGCGCAGCGGCAGGCCGCCCTCGATGCGCAGGCAGTCCACCACCTGCAGCTCCAGCAGCCGCAGCGCCCCGGGCCAGCGCGCCGCGTCGGGCGCATCGGCGAGCAGGCGCGCCCGGCAGGCCAGGTGCACGCGCGTGCCGCGCGCGTAGTCGATGAACAGCAGCCCGCAGCGCGGCTCCAGCTGCAGGTTGCCCAGGGTGTTGAAGAAGGTGTTGCCGGCGTAGTCGGGCAGCAGCAGGCGGTCGCCCTCCACCCGCACGAACCCGGGCGCCCCGCCCCGGTGCGAGACGTCCACGCCCGCCGTCGCATCGCGCGAGGCGCGGGCGTCGGGATGCGCACTGGCGATGAACAGCGTGTCGGCCGACCGCACCAGGCGCAGCGAAGCCTCGTCCGGGACGGGAGAGCGCGACACCTGCACCTGGGCATCGGCCAGCGGCGTGTGGACGGCTTCGCGCGGGTGGATGTACTTCGGGCAGTTGCCGAAGCTCTGGCCCACGCGCACCTCCAGTGCATCGCCGCGGCAGGCCATCCATCCGTTCATGCGGTTGCGCCGGCCGGTGTGCGCCTGCAGGCCCAGCAGGCCGACGGGCGCGCCCTCCTGCCAATGGCCGGCGGCCGGATCGCCCGCCAGCGGCTTCGCCTCGATGCGCAACAGGGTCGGGGTGGGCGACGAGACGAAGCCCGGCGCGCCCGCCAGCAGCGAGGCGTGCGGCTGCCCGTGGGCATCCAGCGTCCCGGTGAACAGCAGCGGCAGCTCGGCGAAGAAGGCGCGGTGCTGGTCGGGCATGAAATCGCGCAGCACGCGGCGCCCGACTTCGGCCATGCGCGGCGCGACGCCCGCGCGTTGCTGCAGCGCGCGCTCGCCTTCGTGCCAGGCGGCCGGCGCGTTCATGCCCGCAGCCCCACGCGGCTTTCCGGCATGGGAACGAAGCCGGGCAGCGCCTCGACGCGGGCAAGCCAGGCGCGCACCGCGGGGTAGTCATCCAGCGGCACGCGGCCCTCCGGCGCGCTCACCACGTAGCTGTAGTTGGCGATGTCGGCCAGGGTGGGCGACGAAACGGCCAGCCAGTCGCGCGTGCGCAGTTCCCGCTCCATGACGCGCAGCAGCTGCTGCGCGCGGGCCACGTAGGGGGAGCTATCCTCGCCGCGGCGGCACAGTTCCACCACGCGCGCGGCCGCCGGGCCGAAGGCCAGGGGACCGGCGGCCACCG
>DASWUI010000673.1:0-2595 GCA_036401715.1 Ramlibacter sp.
TGGGCCCCCCGGGCACCGGCAAGACGCTGCTGGCCAAGGCCATCGCCGGCGAGGCGAAGGTGCCGTTCTTCTCGATCTCCGGTTCGGACTTCGTCGAGATGTTCGTCGGCGTGGGCGCGGCCCGCGTGCGCGACATGTTCGAGAACGCCAAGAAGAACGCCCCCTGCATCATCTTCATCGATGAAATCGACGCCGTGGGCCGCCAGCGTGGCGCGGGTCTGGGTGGCGGCAACGATGAGCGTGAGCAGACACTCAACCAGATGCTGGTCGAGATGGACGGCTTCGAGACCAACCTCGGCGTGATCGTGATCGCGGCCACCAACCGGCCCGACATCCTCGACTCCGCCCTGCTGCGCCCCGGCCGCTTCGACCGCCAGGTGTACGTGACGCTGCCGGACATCCGCGGCCGCGAGCAGATCCTGAACGTGCACATGCGCAAGATCCCGATCGGCCAGGACGTGAACCCGGCGGTGATCGCGCGCGGCACGCCGGGCATGTCGGGCGCCGACCTGGCCAACCTGTGCAACGAGGCCGCCCTGATGGCCGCCCGCCGCAATGCGCGCGTGGTGGAGATGCAGGACTTCGAGAAGGCCAAGGACAAGATCATCATGGGCCCGGAGCGCAAGTCCATGGTGATGCCGGAAGAGGAACGCCGCAACACCGCGTACCACGAGGCCGGCCACGCCATCATCGGCAAGCTGCTGCCCAAGTGCGACCCCGTGCACAAGGTCACCATCATCCCGCGCGGCCGCGCGCTGGGCGTGACCATGAGCCTGCCCGAGAAGGACCGCTACAGCTACGACCGCGAGTACATGCTCAACCAGATCGCCATGCTGTTCGGCGGCCGGATCGCGGAAGAGGTGTTCATGAACCAGATGACCACCGGCGCCAGCAACGACTTCGAGCGCGCCACGCACCTGGCCCGCGACATGGTCATGCGCTACGGCATGTCCGACGCGCTGGGCCCGATGGTCTACGCGGAGAACGAGGGCGAGGTCTTCCTGGGCCGCTCGGTCACCAAGACCACCAACATCTCCGAGCAGACCATGCAGAAGGTCGACCTGGAAGTCCGCCGCATCATCGACGAGCAGTACACGCTGGCCCGCCGCCTGATCGAGGACAACAAGGACAAGATGCACCGCATGGCGCAGGCCCTGCTGGAGTGGGAAACCATCGACGCCGAGCAGATCGACGACATCATGGCCGGCAAGGAGCCGCGCCCGCCCAAGGACTTCACGCCGCGCACGCCCAGCTCGGGCACCGGCGGCCCGACGGTGGGGCCGGATCCGGCGCCGAACGCCGCGTAAAATCGCCGCGAAACGTGACGAAGGGGCCCGCTGGGCCCCTTTCGTTTTCCCCCGGTAGCGCAAAATCGGCCCCATGAACCTGCACTGGCAGACCTCCCGCTTCGCGATCCCGCTGGACCGTCCGCAGGTCATGGGCATCGTGAACGTGACGCCCGACTCCTTCTCGGACGGCGGGCGTTTCGTCAGCACGCGCACGGCGCTGGAGCACTGCCAGCAGCTGATCCGCGAGGGCGCGGACATCCTCGACATCGGCGGCGAGTCCAGCCGTCCCGGCATTCCGCCGGTGTCGCTGGACGAAGAGCGGGCGCGCGTCATGCCGGTGGTGCGCGAAGCGGTGAAGTTCGGCGTGCCGGTCTCGGTGGACACGTACAAGCCCGAGGTCATGCGCGAGGTGCTGGACCTCGGCGCCGACATCATCAACGACATCCGGGCGCTGCGGCACCCGGGCGCACTGGAGGTGGTGGCGGGGCATCCGTCGTGCGGCGTGTGCCTCATGCACATGTACGGCGAGCCTCAGACCATGCAGCGCACGCCCATGCAGGGCGACGCGGTGCCGCAGGTGGCGCAGTTCCTGCGCGAGCGCAGCGAGGAGCTGCGCCGGCGCGGGGTCTCGGTCTCGCGCATCGCCTGGGACCCGGGCATCGGCTTCGGCAAGACGGTGGAGCAGAATTTCGCGCTGCTGGCGCGCCAGAGGGAATTGCTCCACGAGGGCTACCCGCTGCTGGCGGGCTGGTCGCGCAAGTCCTCGCTCGGCGCGGTCACCGGCGGCACGCCGGTGCACGAGCGCGTGACGGCCAGCGTGGCCGCGGCGCTGCTGGCGGTGGACAAGGGAGCGGCGATCGTGCGCGTGCACGACGTCAGGGAAACGGTGGCGGCGCTGCAGGTCTGGGCCGCCACCCAGGCGGCCCTCGCGGGCCAGGCAGGAAGCAGGACATGAGCAGACGTTATTTCGGCACCGACGGCATCCGCGGGACGGTCGGCGAGCCGCCGATCACCCCGGACTTCGTGCTGCGCCTGGCGCACGCGGTCGGCCGGGTGCTCAAGCGCACCGAGGACCGCCCCACGGTGCTGATCGGCAAGGACACCCGCATTTCCGGCTACATGCTGGAAAGCGCGCTGGAATCGGGCTTCAACTCCGCGGGCGTGGACGTCGTGCTGCTGGGGCCGCTGCCCACGCCCGGCGTGGCCTACCTCACCAAGGCGCAGCGCGCCAGCCTCGGCGTGGTGATCAGCGCCAGCCACAACCCCTTCCCGGACAACGGCATCAAGTTCTTCAGCGCCCAGGGCA
>DASWUI010000674.1:0-1819 GCA_036401715.1 Ramlibacter sp.
GAAAAAGTAGCGCGGGGACATGCGGGCCCTCAGGCCGCGCTCGGCTTGGCCGAATCCCCCGCGGCGATCGCCTTCTCCTTGTCGCCCACGGCCTTCCGCGGCCGGGCGGCGGCCTGCGACGCCAGTTCCCTGAGCACCGCCGCCGGCTGGCCAGCCGCCGGGACTTCGGCATCGGCCAGGACGATGGCCTCCGGCTCCACGCGCTGCGCCTCGGGCAGCAGCGCGATGTTGTTGCGGCCTATGCCCAGGTAGGTGAAGCCGGCGGCCGCCATGGCATGCGGTTCGTACAGGTTGCGGCCGTCCAGCACCAGCGGCGTGCGCATCGCCTCCTTCAGCGCGCGCAGGTTGGGGCTCTTGTAGTTCTTCCACTCGGTCAGCACGACCAGCGCGTCCGCATCGCGCACCGCGTCCATGGGCTTGCCGACGAAGGTGATGTTGCGCAGCAGCTCGGGATGGTCCTCCATGTCCACGGCCAGCGCCCGCGCCGCCTGTTCCTGCGCCACCGGGTCGTGCGCGCGGATCTTCGCGCCGGCGCGCAGCAGGGCGGAGATCACCAGGCGGCTCGGCGCCTCGCGCATGTCGTCCGTGCCGGGCTTGAAGGCCAGTCCCCACAGCGCGAAGCTGCGGCCGGACAGGCGCCGCCCGAACTGGGCCCAGATCTTGTGGAGCAGCACGTGCTTCTGCGCGTGGTTCACGCGCTGCACCGCGTCCAGCACCTGCAGCGGCAGCCCGTGTTCCTGCGCGGTGCGGCACAACGCGTCCACGTCCTTGGGGAAGCAGCTGCCGCCGTAGCCGGTGCCTGCGTAGAGGAAGCTGTAGCCGATGCGCGGATCGGACCCCATGCCCTGGCGCACCAGCTCGATGTCGGCGCCCACGCGGTCGGCCAGGTTGGCCAGCTCGTTCATGAAGCTGATGCGCGTGGCCAGCATGGCGTTGGCCGCGTACTTGGTGAACTCCGCGCTGCGCACGTCCATCACGCGGGTGCGCTCGTGGTTGCGGTTGAAGGGGCGGTAGAGCTCGCGCAGCATCGCCAGCGCGCGCTGGCCGTTCGCGTCCTCGTCCACGCCGAGCACGATCCGGTCGGGACGCATGAAGTCCTCGATCGCCGCGCCTTCCTTCAGGAACTCGGGGTTGCTCGCCACGGAGAACGCGAGGTCCACGCCGCGCCGCCCGAGCTCCTCGCGGATCACGGCCGCGACCTTCCCGGCGGTGCCGACCGGCACCGTCGACTTGTCGACGACCACCTTGAAGCCCTCCATGTGCCGGCCGATCGCGCGCGCCGCCGCCAGCACGTACTTCAGGTCGGCGCTGCCGTCCTCGTCCGGCGGCGTGCCGACCGCGATGAACTGCAGGTCCGCGAAGGCGACGCTGGCCGCCACGTCGGACGAGAAGACCAGCCGGCCTTCCTCCACGTTGCGCTGGATGATCTCCTCCAGCCCCGGCTCGTGGATGGGCATGCCGCCCGCGTTGAGCAGGTGGATCTTGGCCTGGTCGACGTCGAGGCAGAAGACGTTGTTGCCGAGTTCGGCGAGGCAGGCGCCCGTGACCAGGCCCACGTAGCCCGTGCCGACGATCGTGACGTTCATGTGTTCTTGCTCCCTCCGCTGGGCGGCGTGCGGCAAAGACTAGTGGGGTCCCCTTCCGCTGTGCTGGCATGGCGCGCTTGTCCGGGCGTAGGCACGCGCCTACGCTTTTCCGGGTGCTCCCGCCGGTTTCCCTCGACCGCCGGAACGTACAGGGCGCTGGCGCGTGCCGCGCTTCGCTGCTAGATTCCTGTCGCCACCACGGAGGAGACGATGTACGCATCCCAACTGTTTGC
>DASWUI010000675.1:0-2625 GCA_036401715.1 Ramlibacter sp.
GAGCCGGCCGCGGCCGCCGCCCTGCCCCCGCACTGGCAGCGCTGGCTGCACGCGCGTTCGCGCCGCCCTTTCCTGCGCCAGGACCTGCAGCACCTCGGCCTGCGCGCCGCGAAGCCCCCGGCAATCGCCCCCTTCGCCGGCCCCGGCGCCGCCTGGGGCTCGATCTACGTCATGGAAGGGTCCGCGCTGGGCGGGCAGTTCATCGCCCGCAGCCTCGCGCAAGCCGGGCTGCATCCGGACCGCGGCGCCGCGTACTTCCACGGCTGGGGCGATGCGACCGGCCCGATGTGGCGTGAGGCCCGCGCCGTGCTCGCCGCGCAGCTTTCGGCCCCGCCCGCGCTGGCCGAGGCGTGCCGGGCCGCGCGCCAGACCTTCGACACCCTCTCTGCCTCGCTGGAAGAGTGCCTTCATGAGCGCGCTGCCCTTGCCTGACCTCGCACAGTGCGCCGACGAGCCGATCCGGGTGCCGGGCGCGATCCAGCCGCACGGACGGCTGGCCGTGCTGGCAGCCGACAGCGGCCGGCTGCTGGCGTACAGCGCGAACTGGCCCTCCGAGGAAGCGGTGCGGCAGGCGGTGGCGCTCGTCCCCGTCGACTCCGGCCGGCTGCAGTCCGGCACCGGCCCGGCCTGGCTGGGCAGCCTGCCGCTGGACGGGCGCACGCACGACGCCACCGCGCACCGCCGGGGCGACTGCGTCATCGTGGAATACGAACCCGGCGGGCCCGGCGCCGGCATGCATGCGCCCATCTACACCGTCGCGCGCGATCTGCTGCCGCTGGTGCAGCACGCCGACTCGGTGTCCGCCCTGTGCCAAATCGTCGCGCGCGAGATGAAGCGCCTGACCGGCTTCGGGCGCTGCCTGGTGTACCGCTTCGATGCCGACGGGCACGGGGAAGTGCTGGCCGAGCGGCTCGACGAGGACTACCACTCGTACGCCCGCCACCGCTTCCCGGCGAGCGACATCCCCGCGCAGGCGCGCTCGCTGTACCTGGTGAACCACATCCGCCTGATCCCGAGTGCCAGCTACGACCCGGTGCCGCTGGTCGCCGCGCAAGGCGAGGGCGACCCTTCGCGACTCGACCTGAGCTTCGCCTCGCTGCGCAGCGTCTCGCCCGTGCACCTGGAATACATGCGCAACATGGGCACGCTGGCCTCGATGTCGGTGTCCATCGTCTCGCGCGGGCGCCTGTGGGGCCTGATCTCCTGCCACGACCACCAGCCGAAGTACCTGCCGTTCCAGACCCGCGTCGCCTGCGAGCACCTGGGGCGGCTGCTGTCGCTGCAGATCCAGGCGCAGGAGGACAACGCCGAGGCGGCGCAGCGGCTCGCCCTGCACCAGCGCGTGCTGACGCTGGTGGCGCTGATGGCCGAGACCGACGGCACGCTGCAGCGGCTGGTGGATCCCGAGCTCTCCATTCCCGGCCTGGCCGATGCCGGCGGCGCCGCGGTGGTGCTCAACGACAGCTGCTGGACGATAGGCGACACGCCGCCGCCGGAACAGGTGCGGCAGCTCGCGCACTGGATCGTGGAGCGGGGCCAGGACCTGTTCTGCACCGACCGCCTGCCGGAGCTCTACCCGCAAGGCGAGGCCCTGCTGCCGCGATGCGCGGGCGTGCTCGCGATCTCGATCTCGCAGGTGCACCGGCACGTGGTGCTGTGGTTCCGGCACGAACTGGTGCAGACGATCCAGTGGGCGGGCGATCCGCGCAAGACGCTGCCGGGCCAGGGCCGCATCCACCCCCGCCAGAGCTTCGAGAGCTGGCAGGAGCGCGTGCGCGGCCGCTCCGCGCCCTGGCTGCCGGCCGAACAGGCGGCAGTGCGCGAGCTGCGCCAGGCCCTGATCGCGCTGGTGCTGCGGCGCGCCGAGGAGATGGCGGGCCACGCCATCGAGCTGGGCCGCGTGAACAAGGAGCTGGAGGCCTTCAGCTACACCGTGTCGCACGACCTGCGCGCGCCCATGCGCCACATCGCCGGCTACGTGGACCTGGTGATGGAGGACAACGCCGAGCGGCTGGACGAGCGGGCGCGGCGCTACCTGCGGCACGTGAAGGACGCGGCCTCCTACGCCGGCCAGCTGGTCGACGCGCTGCTGGATTTCTCGCGCCTGGGACGCTCGGGGCTGAAGCCTACGCACGTCGACACCGGCCCGCTGGTGGAGGACCTGGTCGTGGAGCTGCGCCAGCAGGAACGCGGGCGCGCGATCGAATGGGACCTCGCAGGGGGCCTGCCGCGCGTCTGGGCCGACCCGCTGCTGCTTCAGGTGGCCGTGCGCAACCTGCTGTCCAACGCGGTGAAGTACACGCGCGGCCGCGACCCGGCACGCATCCGTGTCGCCGCGGTGGCGCTGCCCCATGGCGCCGGCCTGGAGATCACCGACAACGGCGTCGGCTTCCCGATGAAGTACGTCGGCAAGCTGTTCGGCGTCTTCCAGCGCCTGCACCGGACCGAGGACTTCGACGGCACCGGCATCGGCCTGGCCAACGTGAAGCGGATCGTCGAACGGCACGGCGGCCAGGTCTGGGCGCGCGGCGAACCCGACCGCGGCGCCACCTTCGGCTTCGTGCTGCCCCCCTCCCCCAAGAACCACGACGCCGCCGGCGACAAGGGCGGCGAGGAGCCTGCCTG
>DASWUI010000676.1:0-5351 GCA_036401715.1 Ramlibacter sp.
GGCGGCCTGGCTGGCCTTCGACCTGAACCGCCGCGCGGACGTGGTGCTCAAGCTGGAACCGGCGCCCGGCGCCGCCTTGCAGCGCGACAGCGCCGTCGCCGCCCGCGTGCAGGGGCCGCACCTGGTGCAAGTGCATGCGCACGGCCGCACCGCGCAGTGGTCCTTCGTCGCGATGGAGCATGCGGCCGGCGGCGACCTGGCCCGGCGCAGGCGCTCGCCGATGGCGCGCGAGGAGGCGCTGTCGCTGTTCACGCAGGCCGCGCGGGCGCTGGCGCAGCTGCACCGGCAGCGGCTGGTGCACCGCGACGTCAAGCCGGCGAACTTCCTGCTGCGCGCCGACGGCAGCCTGGTGCTGGCCGACTTCGGCCTGGTGGCGGAGCAGGGCGCCGTGGATCCGGCGTTCGCGCAGGACACCGTCGTCGGCACGCCGCGCTACGTCGCGCCCGAGCAGCTGCAGGGCGCGCCCGCGGCGCCCGCGGCCGACGTCTATTCGCTGGGGGTGCTGCTGTACGAGATGCTGTGCGGCCGCCCCCCGTTTTCCGGCGAGACGCTGATGGAGGTCTGCTCCCAGCACCTGCTCGCCCAACCCGCGCCCCTGCCGGCCGCCCACGCGGACCTGCAGGCGCTCCTGGACCGCATGCTGTGCAAAGAGGTGCAATGCCGGCTTCCCGACGGGGATGCCGTTCTCGGCCTGACCGGCCAGAGGTGTTGACGTGACCCTGAATGAACAATACCTGGTCGACGTGATCGGCTTCAACCCCGTGGAGCGCTCGATGCTGGCCAGCATCTTCGCGCTGGCCGCGCGGCGCGATCCCGGCTTCGTGCAGTACGACCCTGCCTCCACCGTCAGCGGATCGGCCGACATCTACCTGGTGGATGCCGAGAACCCCGACGCCCTCAACGAGTTCAGGACGCTTTCCAAGCGCGCCAACCTGCCGGCCGTGATGGTCGGCTCGGGCGGGGACAGCATGGGCTTCACCATGCTGCCCCGGCCGCTGCAGTGGGCACGCCTGCTGCAGGCCCTGGAGGACACCGTGTCGGCGGCCGGCACCGGCGGCAAGGCCAGGCGCGAGGACGAGGACGGCACGCTGCCCCTGGGCAAGACGCTGTCGGCCAGCAGCGCCGGCCGCTCGCACCCGGGAGCCCATCCCCCGCCGCTGGACGACGCCGCCGCCAAGAAGCGCGCGCTCGGCGACACCGTGCTGGTGGTGGACGACAACGCCTCGGTGCGCATGTTCATGAAGGCCAAGCTCGCGCCCTTCAACTTCGAGGTCGACTTCGCCGAGACGGGCGAGGAGGCCGTGGGCCTGACCGGCACGCGCGAATACACCTGCGTGTTCCTGGACGTGGTGCTGCCCGGCATCGACGGCTACCAGGTGTGCAAGCTGATCAAGGCCAACAAGCACGCGATGAAGAAGACCGCGGTGGTGATGCTCACCAGCCGCAGCTCGCCCTTCGACAAGCTGCGCGGCTCGCTCGCCGGCTGCGACGAGTACCTGACCAAGCCGCTCGACGAGGACCGGCTGCTCGAGGTCATCGCCCAGTTCCTGCCCTCCAGCCGCAAGAAGCGCGACAAATCCGGGAGCAAACAACAATGAGCAAATCGATTCTGGTGGTGGACGACACCCGCTCCATGCGCGCCATGGTGGCCGCCGTGCTGCAGGGGGCCGGCTACGAGGTGGCGGAGGCGGGCGACGGCGTGGAGGCGCTGGAGCTGGCGCGCAAGCGCGTGTTCGACATGGTGGTCACCGACCACAACATGCCGCGCATGGACGGCGTGACGCTCGTACGCGAGCTGCGCGCGCTGCCCAACTACGACCCGGTGGCGCTGATCGTGCTGTCCACCGAGGCCAGCGCCGAACTCAAGCAGAAGGGCCGCGAGGCCGGCGCGACCGGCTGGATGGCCAAGCCCTTCGATCCCCAGCGCATGCTGGACATCGTCGGCAAGTTCATCTGACGCCACCCCGGGAGGGAGCATGTTCCAGCCATCCAATGCCTTCGGCGATCCGCTCGCGTTTCGCACCATCTTTTTCGAGGAAGCCCAGGAGCACCTGGCGAACGTCGAGGCGATCCTGCTGCGGATGGACACCGACGCGCCGCATCCCGACGACCTCAATGCGATCTTCCGCGCCGTGCACTCGATCAAGGGCAGCGCGGCCATGCTGGGCTGCGCCGAGATCGCCGCGCTGACGCACCTGCAGGAAAACCTGCTGGACCTGCTGCGCAAGGGCGAGCGCCCCATCACCGGCGAGGACGTGAACGCCATGCTCAAGGCCGGCGACGTGCTGCGCCTGCAGGTGCTGCACCGCCGCGGGTCGGTGCCCGAAGCGCCGGACGCCGCCGGCGTGGAGGCGCTGCTGCGCGAACGCGTCGCGCAGCCTTCGTCCGATTCGGTGGACGGGCAGTCCGGCCCGGTCAGCCGCAGCTTCCGCGTGAAGCTGGGCCCGCTGGCCGCGCCGATCGACGAACTCGACCTCGACATGATGCTCACCGGCCTGTCCGACATGGGCACGGTGACCGGGACCGTGGTGGACAACACCGCCGGCGGCGGCGTGTCCTTCGACGTGCTGCTGCAGGGCGCGGCGGCGGACCTGCAGAGCGTGCTGGCCCTGGTGGTCGCGCCCGAGCAGATCCGGATCGACACCCTGGGCGTGGCGCCCGCACCGCTGGCGGCCGAAACGCCGCCGCCGGCGCAAGCCGAGGTCCCCGCGGCGCCCGAACTCCAGGCCGTGGCCCCCGCGGCACCGGCGGCCAACGGGCTCGACGAGTTCTTCGTCG
Source organism: Ramlibacter sp. (assembly GCA_036401715.1). GTDB lineage: Bacteria > Pseudomonadota > Gammaproteobacteria > Burkholderiales > Burkholderiaceae_C > Ramlibacter. Next base: position 2,779 of record DASWUI010000676.1, read on the forward strand.
ACCCGGCGGAACTGAAGAAGAAGAAGGGCGACAGCCTGGACGAATTCTTCGTGGAGCCGGCCGACCTGAAGAAGAAGGCCTCCGCGCCGGCGAAGCCGCTGGCGACGCTGGCGCCCGAACATGCCCCGGACAACGTGGACCTGTTCGTCTCGCCGGAGCAGTTCCGCAAGGAGCGCAAGCCGCGCGCCCCGGCGCCCGCGCCGGTCCCCGCGGCGGACCTGCACGACGCGGCGCTGTCCTCCTCGCACGAGGCGACCTTCATCCGCGTGTCCACCGAGAAGATCGACCTGCTGGTCAACCTGGTCGGCGAACTGGTGATCACCGAAGCGATGCTGGCGCGCACCGGCACCCTCGCCGAAGCGGGCAACGACGGCCGTTATTCCTCGGGCAGCGGCCTGGCCGACCTGTCGCGGCACACGCGCAACCTGCAGGAGGCGGTGCTGGCGATCCGCATGCTGCCGATCTCCAACGTGTTCCAGCGCTTCCCCCGCGTGGTGCACGAGCTGTCGGCGCGGCTGGGCAAGAAGGTCGAACTCAGGATGTCCGGCGAGGGCACGGAGCTGGACCGCGGCCTGATCGAGAAGATCTCCGACCCGCTCACGCACCTGGTGCGCAACGCGATCGACCACGGGCTGGAAACGCCGGAGGCCCGCATCGCCGCGGGCAAGCCGGCCGTGGGCACCGTGAGCCTGCGGGCCAGCCAGCGGGGCGGCAACATCGTCATCGAGGTGAGCGACGACGGCCGCGGCCTGGACCGCGAGCGGATCCTGGCGCGCGCGCTGCAGCGCGGCGTGCCGATCTCGCCCGATGCCCCGGACGCGGACGTGTTCCAGCTGATCTTCGAAGCCGGCTTCTCCACCGCGGAGAAGGTGACCGACGTCTCGGGCCGCGGCGTCGGCATGGACGTGGTCAAGCGCAACATCCAGGCCCTGAGCGGCACCGTGGACCTGAGCTCCGTGAAGGGGCAGGGCACCCGGGTCACCGTGAGCGTGCCGCTGACGCTGGCGATCATGGAGGCCATGACCATCGCCATCGGCGGCGAGACCTACGTCCTGCCGCTCGCCTGCGTGGTGGAGTCGCTCAGCGTGGCCAGCAACGAGCTGCACGCGCTGCCCGGCCACGGCGACACGCTGCGCGTGCGCGAGGAGTACCTGCCGGTGCTGCACCTGGGCCGCCTGTTCCCGCCGCAGAAGCCGCGCGAGCAGCCGGCCGGCATCGCCGTGATCGTCGAGACCGACGGTTCCAAGGCGGCGCTGCTGGTGGACGAACTGGTCGGCCAGCAGCAGGTGGTGGTCAAGAGCCTGGAGACCAACTTCCGCAAGGTGCCCGGGCTGTCCGGCGCCACCGTGATGGGCGACGGCTCGGTCGCCCTGATCCTGGACGTGGCCCACCTGGTGCGCCTGTCCGGGCGCGAAGGCGCGATGCTGCTTTCCTGAGCGCCGGGCGCATGGAAGGTCCGATGAACCAGGACAGGCTCGGCCGGCAGCTCGCCATCGCATTCGTGTTCATGGCGGTGCTGATCATGGGCTGCGGCGGGGCCGTGTGGTTCAGCATGATCGCGAACGAGAAGCGCGTGGCCGCGGAAGTGGCCACGGGCGCGCCGCTGGTGGCGGCGATGCGCTTCACGCGCTGGATGATGCTGGGCCTGGTGATGTTCGTGGTGGTCGCGCTCGGGGGGCTGGCCGTGGCGGTCATCCACCGCCTGCGCGGCCAGCTGGGCGGCGAACCGGCCTATGCCAGGAAGGTCGCCGCGCAGATTGCCGCCGGCGACCTCGCGTGCGACGTGCGCGTGCGCGAGGGCGACCGGCAGAGCGTGGTGTGGGCCATCGGCAAGATGCGCGACGACCTGCGCGCCGTGGTCGCCGATGTCGTGTCCGCGGCACGGCAGGTGGCCGACAGCAGCGGGCAGCTCGCGCAGGGCAACCTGGAGCTGTCGCAGCGCACCGAGATGCAGGCCACCACCCTGGAGGAAACCGCCAGCTCGATGCACGAGCTGACCACCACCGTGACGCAGAACGCCGACAACGCGCGCCGCGCCAGCCAGCTGGCGGTGGAGGCTTCCGAGGTCGCGCGCGAGGGCGGGCAGGTGGTGGGCCAGGTGGTCAGCACGATGAACGGGATCTCCGATTCCTCGCGCCGCATCGCGGACATCATCGGCGTCATCGACGGCATCGCCTTCCAGACGAACATCCTCGCGCTGAATGCCGCGGTGGAGGCCGCGCGCGCCGGCGACCAGGGCCGGGGCTTCGCCGTGGTCGCCGCGGAGGTGCGCAACCTCGCGCAGCGCAGCGCGGGAGCCGCCCGGGAGATCAAGGCGCTCATCGGCGAATCGGTCGACAAGGTGGATGCCGGCGCGAAGCTGGTGGACTCCGCCGGCCGCAAGATGGAAGAGATCGTGCTGTCGGTGAAGAAGGTGAGCGACCTGATCGCCGAGATCGCCGCCGCCAGCGTGGAGCAGAGCTCCGGCATCCAGCAGGTGAGCACCGCGGTGTCGCAGATGGACCAGGTCGTGCAGCAGAACGCCGCCCTGGTCGAGGAGGCCGGCGCGGCCACCGAGTCGCTCAAGCAGGAGG
>DASWUI010000677.1:0-4731 GCA_036401715.1 Ramlibacter sp.
CAGGCCGAGGCACCGGGCAGCGCCCTCGCCCGTGCCGAGCGCGAGGCGACGATGAACTCGCGCTGGCGCAACCGCCCGCTCAGCGAGCTGGTGAGGACGCTCGGCAAGCCGATGCTGACCATGGACATCCCGGGCGGCGGCACGCCCCCGGGCTTCGTGGTCGTGTACCGCCCCGACGCCGCCACCGGCTGCATCGATGCCTTTGCGGTGACCCTCGGGCGCGACCCCGTCGTGCGGCTCTACCAGTGCCGCTGACGCGCCCGCGCGGCGCCCGATGCCCTACGCGGTGTACGCATACACGAAGTACAGGTGCACCACCGCCGCCGCGCTCACCAGGCAGCCCAGCGCGATGTGCAGCAGCAGCAGGAAGGTGGACGCGGCCCGGCCCAGGCGCGCGCCGAACATCGAGCGGAGTGCGCCGGCCGCCACGCCCAGCGCGGTGGCATGCATCAGCGCCAGCAGGAATCCGCCCGGCGCCCGGCCGGCGTGCAGCCCGAGCAGCACCAGCACCAGCAGGCCGCCGAACTGGTGCAGTTCGTTGAGGATCCGCACGCGGGGGGCGAGCGCCGCGCGCCGCCGCAGCGCGCCGTAGAGCATGGCGAACGCCATCAGCACCACCATGGCGTAGCCGGACACCTGCTTGAACAGGACCGAGGACTGCAGCGGATGCAGCAGCAGGGCGTCGCGGAAGAAGTACACCGCGATTTCCAGCAGCACCGCGGCGGCGAGCACCGACAGCCCCATGCGCACGTCGCTGCGCGACTTGCGGCGCGCGCGGGTGCCTTCCGCGCCGGCGAGCGGGACGAAGGCGGAGATCACTTGCGGGCTCCTCCCGCCGGCTTGTTGTCCACCGCGGCGAACAGCAGGTTGAGCGTGCCGGCGGAGTTCTGGGCTTCCAGCGCCTTGCGGAAGCTCTCCTGGTCGGGCAGGTACAGGCCCTCGCGCGGCCACTTGTCGCCCACCACGGGCCGCGGGGACTCGAAGCGCGCGGCCTTCTGCAGGTAGGAAGCGTAGGACTCGACGGCCGATGCGCGCAGCTGGCCCACCATCCGCAGCAGCGTCTCGGAGGACACGTGCTTGCCGGCATAGGACCAGGTGGTGGCGCCCATGGATTCGCCGAGCACCCAGTCGCGCTTGGGCGTCTTCGGATGCTCGTTGTGGCAGGTCACGCAGGCCTGCGCCGAGGCGCGGTCGGGGAACATGGCGGTGGTGCGGCCCTGGGCCGCGTCGTAGAAGAAGCGCGGCCGCTGCGTCTTCTTCACCTCCTGGTAGTGCAGCGCCTGCTCGCCCTTGAACAGGTTCTCCGCGACCAGCGGGTAGTCCGAGCCGAGGAACAGGCTCAGCTCGGGCACCTTGGTCTGCAGCCGGTTGGAGGTCTCGCGCAGCATGAGCGCGGGCAGGGGGCCGGCCGCGACGGACTCCTTCTTCCAGTCCTCGCGGAAGGCCAGGCCCTGCTTCGTGCCCTCCGCCACGATCTCGCGCGTGTACAGCGCGCGGATGGCGGCGTTCTCGGCGTCCAGCACCGCCAGCGCCGTCTCGGCCGGGATCAGCCGCGCGCCGGCGACCGCATCCGGCAGTTCCGGCGGCGCGGACACGAACAGGTAGATGCCCAGCAGCACGGTGGCGGCGGTGCCGGCCAGGAGCGAGGTCTGCAGCTTCACGAGCCCTCCCCCTTCTTCGCCTTGACGATGGTCGGCCCGTAGGGGGACGGCCCGCGCCCCAGGTAGTCCTGCAGCGCCTCGGGGGTCGCGGCATCCTGCAGCCGCTGCGGCGGCTGGGCCTTGTGGTTGCCGTGGTAGTCGTGGCACTGCAGGCAGGCCCCCCACTGGGCGCCGGCGATCAGGCGCTCGTGGGTGGGCGAGGTCGGGTCGTCCTTCACCTTGGTGTCCTGGTGGCAGCTGGCGCAGTAGCCGGCGCTGGGGGCGGTCACGCGCACGCCGCCGTGTTCGCGGTGGCAGCTCACGCACAGCTGGGCGCCGGTCTCGGCCCGCGCCTTCTCGAAGCGCGGCTCGAGGAAGCGGTTGGGCGCATGGCGGTCGTCCGGGTTGGCGTGGCAGGAGAGGCAGGTGCCGGAGGTCACGGGCTGCATGCCGAGCACGGCCCCGGTCTCGCGCAGGCCGGCGGCGTGCCTGGCCTTGGCCTGCAGCACCTGGCGCAGCGTGCCCGGCGCCTCGCCGTGGCAGGCGTCGCACCGGAGCTGTTCGTGGCCGACGTTCGCCTGGCCGTGCGGCCGCATGGCCTCCAGGCCGGGCGACAACAGCAGCAGCGGCGCCATCGCCAGGGTCGCACCGGCGAAGTACGACCGGGCGCGCGGCGTCAGCAGCGGGGTGCGCGCGGTGCCCAGAGCGAACAGCTCCACGTGGATGCGGGCGGGCTCGATGCCGGACTTGCGCAGCGCGCGCTGCACGGTGGCCACGAAGCCCTCGGGGCCGCAGATGTAGAACCTCGAGTCCCGGAAGCGCTCGACCACGCTCGCCACATCCCGGCGCGTGATGGCGCCCTGGGCCGAGGTCTCGCGCAGCGTGAAGCTGAAGTTCGGGCGCTCGTTCTGCCGCGCCTCGAAGCGCGCAAGGAAGGCGGCGTCGTCGCGGTCCTTGACGCTGTACTCCAGGTGCATGGTGGCACCGGAGGCGAGCGCGTTCGCCATGGCCACCGCGGGCGTGATCCCCACGCCGCCGGCGAAGAACACCACCGACCGCGTGCCCGCGGAGCGCAGGCCGGGGCCGCCGGGCACGGAGACCTCGATGTGCCGCTGCGGCGCGTCGCCGGAGAGCAGCCAGGGCGTGAGCCGGCCGCCGGGCTTGCGGCGGATGGCGACGCTGAGGCGGCCGGCGGCCAGGTCCTGCGCGATCACGGTGTAGGTACGCTCGACCACGCCCTGCCCCGTGTCGCCGCGCACCACCACGTGCTGGCCGGGCAGCACCTTCGGATAGGGCCGGCCTTCGCCGATCGCGATGTCCAGGCGGTAGATCAGGCGCTGCCGCCCCGCCTGGTCGCGCGCCGAGGTGATCGGCTTGCCGGTGGCGGTCGCGGCATACCACGCGTCCTCGCCCAGCGCCTCGCGCAGGGCGGGCACGCAACTGCCGCACTGGATCCCGCAGCCGAGGGTGGCGCCCAGGGACTCCACCGTCGCGCCGCGGTCGGCGGCCACGGCCTCGTCCAGCTCGGCGAAGCTGACCCCCGCGCACAGGCAGGCGAGGCCCGGGCGGGGGGGCGCGGCGGTGGAGGAAGGTCGCTGCACGAGGCTCAGGGAGGCAGGCGCGGCCGCGCAGGCGGCCGCGTTCGCTGGTCCAGGAAGGCGGTCCTCAGGCCGTCCGGTCGGCCAGCGGATAGAGCTCCGCGTTCTCGCGCGCGATCCGCTTGCCGAGCGCGGCGAACACCGTCTGGGTGGCGGCGGCGAATCCGGCGCGGTCCGCGCGGATCGCGGAGACCTGCCACTTGCCGTTGTACGCGGCGAAGGTGCCGCCCAGGCCGCCCATTTCCTCCATGAACTTGTTGGCCAGCTTCGACGTCTTCTCGTCCATCTTCGCCAGGCGCGGGTAGAGCGCCTTGTCCTCCATCGCCAGGTGGAAGCTGATCTTCCCGGCGAGGTTCGACAGGACGCTGCGCAGCGCCTCCGCCTCGGCGCCGCCCTTGAGCAGCTGGTTCAGCTCGCCGACGAGCGCCAGGATTTCGTCGTGCTGCTGCCGGAACTTGGTGGTGAAGCTCATGCGTCCTCCGTGTTGGAAACACATTGTTGCAACTTAGGGTATTGACCTAACTCAAGGGTTATCCCTATTCCACCGCTCATCCCCCGTCGAAATGGACGACCGGTCGCCCGCCGGGGGCATACCCCAAGGGAAGGGCCCATTCCTCCCCGAATGTGGGGAATGGCCCAAGCTTTCCCCACACGCGCCTTGTTCCGTCGAAGTTGTTTCGAGTGGTCATGGGCGCACGGCCGCGCTGGCACGCCCCGTGCCTTTCTGGTTGCCATGAACCCACCCACTGCGCGCACGCCCCGCCCCGCTTGCACGCGCCGCTGGCTGCAGGGCGCCGGCATCCTCGCCGCGCTCGCCGCGGCCGTGGCCGCGCGTGCGGCCGTCCTGGACAGCTTCGGCCCGCCGCCGCCGGACGACCCCTCGGCCTTCACCGACCAGCCCTCCGACGTGGGCAGCGCGCTCGAGCGGCTGTTCTCGCTGCCCCACACCTTCGAAGGCGCGATGGAACTGCCCGGCGGCCAGGTCGGGACCAAGTCCATCATCGAAGCGGGCAACGTGCTGCCGCCGGACCGCCAGACCTCGTACAACTACCCCACCAACGGGTACCCCAGCCCGCTGTTCGGCGCGCAGCCGTACACGCAGAAGCTGCTGATGTTCGAGGAGTTCGGCATCGAGAAGCTGGATCCGTCCGCGCCCGCGCCCACGCTGCCCTTCCCGCGTCCGGGCACCGGGCCCGCGCCTTCGCAGGATCCCTCGGACCTGGCGGCCAGCGGGCCGGACCCGGCGGCGCTCGACGCATTCCTGAAGCAGAAAGGCATCGCGCCCTTCCCGACCGAGTGGTCCAACACGCAGGAAAGCAGCCCCTGGAAGGCGGACGTCGAGGGCTTCCTGGGCCGCCCGCTCGCCACCGCGCCGGCCGAAGGCCGCCCGCCGGGGCGCGGCTAGGCGCACCAGCGCTGGAACGAGTTCAAGCCGCGGGCCTCAAGCCCTTCCTGGAGTTGTCGCCTTACGAGCGTTAGCCGGGCAGCGCCTC